>CAZMNG010000695.1:0-3155 GCA_964567505.1 uncultured Chthoniobacterales bacterium | reverse complement strand
TTTAGTAGGAGGTGACAGTCTTTTCAAAGCTCGGGAGCGCTTAGCCAGGCGGTCTAAACGATTCACAAATTCTAGCAACAGAATAAGAGAGATGATCGAAGGTTCTAGCCTTTGACTGCTCTTCTCGACGCATCCAAAGCTGTCGCTAGCACATAACCAGGTGCTCCTCTGACTCGAACCCGTCTGCAGTCGGCTCCGGACGAAGCAGCTCTGCGAAGACCCGCATTTCCTCCTCGCGTGTCAAAAACTCAACAACCATGTGTTAATGTCACGCATCGGCGCCGTGTCCGGCGACGAACGAATGCCCGCCGCGCACGAAACGACGCAAAGCGTGCATTTCGGCGCCGGAGCATTTATACACTTGCAGGATGTCGAAAAAGAAAAAGCGGCGCCATCGACTTGGCGGCCCGAGATTGCAGAACGTCGCTCTGGGGCAGCGCGAGCTCATTGTTCACACCGTGACACAGGACCCCCACATGCCGTCGAGATACATCTGGGCACCCTCAGAAATCCCGCCGAAATGCAAACTGCAGAGGTGGGAGAAGGAACAGTGCGTCGCCGAAGCGGAGAATTTCATCGTCGAGTTCTACCGGCATAAGTTCATCAAGCCGACGCCAAAGAATTACAAATTTAACCACGTCGTGGATTTCCGGGCCGCCTTTTCGGGATCGTACCTGCGCTTTTTCGCGAAGTACGCCTGTCCCGCTTCACAGGCCCTCTCGCCGTTCTTCGAACATCCGTTCGCGCGGCTCGGCTGTTTCGGCAGGGACCGCTGGAACCTTTGGGCGCGCCGGCACAACGACCAGTGGATCTGTATCGAGCGCCGTCTTCAGACACTCCGGGAGTGCTTTCAATCCATGCGCGAGAACCCATGGTTTCATTTCTGAATGTCATGCGTTCTGCCGCCCCACTTCGGTTTGATGATTCGCCGGTTAATTAACGACATTGGCGAGCGCCGGTCGTCCTACCGAGGGTCTGTTTTGTGTACGGACCTCCGTCGGGGCGATTCAAAGCAGGGTCTTTTGTTTTGGCTCATCAGTGCCTTTGAACGCTCAGATCAGCCCCAGGCGGCGAATCACTTCCGGGTCGTTACTGATCTCCTGCGGACGCAAGATCAAGCGGCTTTTGTACTTATTGATGACTGGCACAACTTCGTGGTACCTGGTCTCCGATACCGTGATTGATGAGCATGAAGCGAAGTCAAGCTTGCCCGCATCGAACAGGTCGAAGACGCTGTCCTGGAGTACCTCCGAATACATCTTTAGACCTCGGGATGTATACGTCGTGGATACCTTCGAGAGCCAAAGGCTGGATCAGGTTGATCTCAATGATTACCTTCTCAGCCAAAATGCCAAACGTGGCTGAATTGCCGATCGAGGTCGTCGGTATAATCCCGCTCTCCGCGGTGATGGCCACCGATTCCAGACGACATTTCTTAGTATAAAGTTTAGTTGTTTTCTGCTTTACGAAACGTTTCCGTTGTCGATATTCCTTTGAACATGACCAAGCCAGCAAAATCGAAGACAGGTCGCCGCCCTACTGGGAAAATCACCTTCCCTTTGCGAATCTATCCCGAGACTAAGACGCGCCTCGAAAAAGCCGCTGAACAGAATCGAATTCCGCTGAGCGAATTTGTCGAACGAACACTGCTTAGACAATTGGATAGGGACGGCATCGAATGACCGGCACTCTACACATCCGCGATCGCTACCGTGGCGCGATGCTCGGCCTCGCGATCGGTGATGCGGTCGGCACGACGCTCGAATTCCAGCCGCCGGGCACGTTTAACCCGATCACCGACATGGTGGGCGGCGGCCCGTTCAACCTGGAGCCCGGCCAGTGGACCGATGACACCTCTATGGCGCTCTGCCTGGGTGAAAGCCTCATTGAGTGCGGCGGTTTCGATCCGAAAGACCAGATGGATCGGTACATGCGCTGGTGGCACGAAGGCTATCTGAGCAGCACTGACATAGCCGTCGATATCGGCTGCACGGTCAGCGCTGCGCTCTTCAAATACGCGGACACCGGCCACCCGTTCGCTGGCTTCACTGATCCGAACAGCGCCGGCAACGGCTCTTTAATGCGCTTGGCCCCGATTCCCATGGCGTTCAGATCCAACCTTGCACGGGCTCTCTGGTACGCCGAATTAAGCTCTCGCACTACGCACGGCGCCCCTGCCGCGATCGATGCCTGTAAGCTCTATGCTAGCATGATTCTTGCCGCGCTGAACGGTGCAACCAAAGAGGAAATCTTGAGCCCGACCCTTTATACCGGCCAGCTCGTTCCTGAGATTCGCGAAATTGCGGATGGCTCGTTCAAAGTTAAGCAACCGCCTCAGATTATCGGCAGCGGCTACGTGGTGCGCTCGCTGGAAGCCGCTTTGTGGGCGTTCTACCGCTCAGACACGTTCGAAAAGGGCGCGCTGGCAGGCGTGAACTTGGGCGATGACAGCGATACAACCGGGGCTGTGTATGGCCAACTCGCTGGCTCATACTACGGCGTAGACGCTATTCCGGCTGGATGGCTTGAGAAGCTCGCTATGCGCGAATTTATCGAGCAGCTGGCAGATGATCTGCTGGCGCTCTCCGAATCATGAAACCGACGCGAGGATATCGGGCGATCGTACTCTTTGTTGCGTCGGCTCTCGCGTTGCTTTCTCTGGCATCACTGCCAAGTGGGGCAGGCATTGTCGTCGCATGGATGTTCAATTTTTGGGGCTCAGCCGATCTTCTGAACGCTTTCTACCAGGCGAATAGTGCCGGGCTCCGGCCGGGGCAATTGGGCGCCACCTATTTCATTCCTACTGTCTTGGTGCCACTGCTGCTGATCACGCACGGACTCGTATTCCGGATTCTCCTGCGACCTCAAAATGTATCCGCAGTACAGCAAAGCCGCGACCCAGTGTAAGGGCACAAAAGGGCGCGCAGCGTGGAGTTCGTCTCATTGACAGAGACTCGATCGACTCGTTCATAGAAAGCCACGCGGTGGTTTAGATCCTCGGGCCTCGGGATGCTCTTGGCCCTGTGGTGGAGGCTTCGCCGCGCTGAGGCCTTCTGCGCAGATTCTTTCTCTGCTTTTCGGGTAATCCAATCTCACCCGAACGAGCTAATCTTTCTAACTCTTAAGCTCCGGTGCCTTTGCGCCCGGGTGATTGG
>CAZMNG010000694.1:0-3158 GCA_964567505.1 uncultured Chthoniobacterales bacterium | reverse complement strand
TGACGGAACCGGCGCGCTGCAGATCTCAGAAGATCGCGGCACGGTTCCGCAAGGCTCCACCGGTTTGCACCGGGTGCTGGCCGCGGTCGCCTAGAATATGGGGCGACAGCCGCAACTGTGCGAATATTTACTGTAGCGTTATGTCGGCGCCTATTCCTGGGGGGTACGGCGCCGTTTCGGTTCGTTTCGATGTTTGATGCTCCACAGATCGTTCTTTTGACTTCCGAAAACATCAAAAACTCGGCCGGGCGTTTGCCGGTTCCAAAGTTCCATTTGGCGGGCTTTTAAACCCTAATTTGAGGCAGCCGCACATCACAAAAGCCCTCATTCTCGCCCCAGCTTTCGCAGATCTTGGCGTCTACTTCGATTGGTACTTGTTTTTTAAATAGTTTATCAAAGACGCTAACCATAATCTTTGCCAGAAGCTTTTTAACCTGCTGCGCTTGCGCCTCAGGTGCCTCAACGATGATTTCGTCGTGCACGGTGGCGATGATCTTAGCGTCTTCAGGTAAGGCTTTATGGATCTCGTACAAGGCCAGTTTTAATCCGTCCGCGCAAGCGCCCTGAACGACCAGGTTTGTTTTTGATTGAAAGCAGTCCCAATTGCTAGCTTCCGGGTTAATTAATCTTCGCCTTTCTAAGATTGTCCTACCCTCCACGACTTCTGTGCATTCCACTTCGCTCCAGGCTTTCGCGTGCCAACGAGCTAACCCGTCGTGGTGCTTGAAAAATACTGCCCGGGCTTTAGCGGCCTGTTTTTCGGTCATTTCGACCCCATAACTGGTCTTGGCGTATCGAACGAGGCCCTCTGCAGATTGACCGTACAGAAGCCCGAAGTTAAGCGCCTTTGCCAGTAGCCGGTCTTCGTTGGTTATCTCCGTTTCCGACTTACCTAAGACAATCGAAGCGGTTTTAATGTGCAGGTCTTCACCCTTAATAAACGCCTCAATCATCCTCGCATCTGCAGAAAAATAAGCGGCTGCCCGCAGCTCAATCTGGCTATATTCGGCGATTACCAGAAGATTCCCGACTGATGCCACAAAGGCGGTCCGGAGTTCTCCGCGCGTTATATTTTGCATATTCGGCTCAGAACTCGAGAACCGCCCGGTATCGGTTCCCAGCGGATTAAACTGGCCGTGAATTCGGCCGTCTGGCCGGATTTCGTGGATGCGTGACTCGACATCCTCTTTGAGCTTCCATTTCCTGTACTCCAAGATAGCGGCGGCAACCGGATGCCGGCATTCCGATAAAGATTCCTCGTTCGTATTCTTGAGAGCAATTCCTAGGCCTTGCAAGGCTTTCAGGAGTTGAGCGGGAGCGTTTAAGTTGACGTCGTCTCCTGTTCCCAAGAGCTTGTTGACAGTCTGAGCCGCCAGGTCCCGTTCTTGTGCAGCTTTAGCCGCTAGTTCTTCGAGTTTCTTCCGATCAACACAGAAACTTATTAATTCCATTTCGACTACAACCGGTAGCAAATCCATCTCCAGACGCAAAACTCCCATCAGCGCGGCGGCCTTTAACTCAGCGTCCAACTTCTCCTTTAGAGCGTGCAGGTGTTCCACGTCCTGAGCAGCATATTGAATCTGCTCGGCCAGGAGCATTAGTGCGCCCCAATCGCTTCTTCCTTAATCTTTGCGAAGTTCGATCCCCAGATACCGGTCTGCAACTTCCGCAAGCTTATTGCCCAGTTTCGAATCGCCGTTGGAAAGAATCCGGCTGGCTGTGAACGTATCGACCATCTTGACCAAGTGGACATTGCATTTCCTGGCTAGCCAGAGGGCATCAAATTTACTGTCATGCCCGATGACCTCGGTTGCCTCCAAGAACTTACCCACCTCGCCCAAATTATACGCCACCGGAACAACGAACGTCACATTCGCCGCGATGCGCGTCGCCAGCGTCCTATAGGAGGTAATAGCTCGCTTCGCGAAGCTACTCTTGGCAGTTTTCAAGGAAGTCCCTGTAAAACTGCTTCAGGAGCCGATCCACAGGACCATTGCCGGTGCAATCTGGTAGAGCCGGTGGATGTTTATGGTAAGAAACAGGGCCGAATACTCGCCGGTAAACTTCCTTGCCCTCCAGCAGACGAACAGCAGTTACTGTGAGTAATGCCTTGTGCGTAAGTTCGCATCTCAGTTCATACAATCCCGATTGACCGTCAGGCAATCGGTAAGTCTTCTGCTTCGGAGTCATGCCTGAAAATTTCGCCCAGGCGTCATTACCTTTGGATTACCGCCCGATTACGAATTGGCAATGCGGTGACTTCGCGGGATGACTGGAGGTCCGGGCTTGCGCGCCTCGAAAAATGCGGACCTTGTGGCGCTGAGTCTCCGAGGTAGGGCTAGTCGATGGCCAACCGAAAGCCACGAAACGCTATGGGTGTGCCGACGTTCACCCATTGCCAAACAACCCCTGATTAAGGAAATCGACGTTAATCCACTCGTGGCCTCTCCTAGATGAGTGATTGCTCTGGATGCCTGCATGATGTTGTCCGAACCTGGCCAAACGGCGCCGTCTCTGTCAAAGTTGGTGATCCGACGTTGTCGGCGTTTCAACGATCGTTTCAACGGAACTGCAAGCTGCAAGTTTGTGCATTCTGTCACTCAACATTCTTCTCGATATTTTGCTGATTCTAATTGACGAAATTGGTTCATGCCGAAATCACCGCCTGGGCTTGTTGCGTTTCTCCGCCGCGAAAAGCCGCGAGCGTATCGAAAAACTCGGAATCAAATCGAAGCAGATTGATCGTTTTGTCGATGCACTGTGGTTAAATCCTGAACTTTACGACAAGTTTCGGAGAACGCGTCTTCAATCGGTCGAATTAATGGTCCAGGCCCTTGATATTTTGAGTCGAATCGCGTCGCGATATGGTTGTCATGGTAGAAAGGTTTTCGAAGTCAACCAGGATGCGCTGATGAGCGCTATGCGGTCATTCGAATGCTTATCGTTCGCGGACACCGAAGAGGTGTTGGTAGAACAGTTAAGAGCCTGGTTGGAACATCCGCCTGGATATAATCCCGAGGGTTGGGCGTTACCTTTTTTTGGAAAGTTTTGATCTTCCTTTTGAGTTACAGATCGTGGCCGGCATAGGAGAGATCAAAGCTCTTGTTGGATAGCTGGAAATCCGAGATGCCGTTTTCGCGTACCGCGAGGCCCTGCCA
>CAZMNG010000693.1:0-3160 GCA_964567505.1 uncultured Chthoniobacterales bacterium | reverse complement strand
CGAGTTCTCCCCGAAGGCAAGGCACAGCAAAATCAAAAGGGGTTCGATTTCTACGATCGCCTGGTCGATGGACTCCTTGCGGCAGGGATCACTCCGTTTGTGACGCTGTTCCACTGGGACCTGCCGCAGGCACTGCAGGATCAAGGTGGTTTTGCCTCTCGCGACATTGCCGGCTGGTTCGCCGATTACGCAGCGCAGACCGCCGAACGACTGGGAGACCGGGTGAGGCATTGGATCATGTTAAATGAACCGTCGGTTTATTCGATTCTTGGGCACTCACTCGGATTGCACGCACCTGGGATCACTGACGTGAACGCATTTTTCGCCGTGACGCACCACCTCAACCTCGCACAAGGAACCGCACTTCAAGCGCTTCGCGCGATCGACTCGTCGTTCAAGCTCGGCACGACATTGAACGTGCAACGGGGAGTGGCAGCCGACAAATCCAAGGCGTCTGCTGTCATGGCCGAACGGCACACCGACCTTTGGAACGGGTGCTTTTTAGGCCCGCTGCTTGCCGGTGAGTATCCGGAGCGCGTGCTTCCTGAAGTTGTGCGCTACATTCAGCAGGGAGACCTCGAAGCGGCGCGCCAGCCCATCGATTTTCTGGGGTTGAACCATTATTCCCGTGTTTACGTCGTCGCGAATCCGAACTCCCCGGGCGGTTATGATCTGGTCGATCCTCCTGCGGGAATCCCGAGAACCGATTATGGGTGGGAAATTAATCCGACCGAATTCCGCGACATTCTGATGGAGGTTCACCAGCACTATGACTGTCCGCCAATCTACATTACGGAGAACGGCGCGTACTTCACCGATACCTTGTCCGCAGATGGGAAGGTTCACGACGCGAAACGCATCGCCTTCCTCGACGGCTACATCAAGGCAATGCAGGAGGCGCGCCAACAGGGTGTGAATATTCGCGGCTACTTCGTCTGGTCATTGATGGACAACTTCGAATGGGCCGCCGGCTATCGGCCGACATTCGGAATTGTCAGCGTCGACTACCGGACCCAGAGACGGCTCCCGAAAGATTCATACTACTGGTACCGGGATTATATCCGCGAACATGCCGTCTAAGCCGAGCGGTGCCGCGCCGCCCAATGCATTCCGCGCCGGAAAATCGTGGCCATCTCGGGCACGTCGAACTCGGCCGCTACGTGTCCCAGGGAACTATAAAATACTCTCCCGCTGCCGTGGATTCTCTTCCACACAACCGGCATCCGAACGCCGTTGATCCAGGCGCAGTGCTCTCCGGAGAACGTCGTCGTCGCCAGCACCTGGTTGCTCGGGTCGACGTGCATGTAGTACTGCTCCGACTTGTACTCGAAGTCTTCGATCCCGGCGGTGATAGGATCACTTTTGTCGATAATATTCACCCGGTACGAAATGATATTCCCCGGATGCGCGACCCATTGACCGCCCGTCATGAACTGATAATCCGTATTGGTTCGAAAACTATCTCCCATCCCGCCGTGATACCCGGCAAGGCCAACCCCGGATTCGACAGCGGCCGACAGATTCTTCGCTTCGGCCTCGGAAACAGTCCCCATCGTGTAGATCGGAACAATCAAATCGAATTCAGCCAACTCAGGGTTGGCAAACGCGCTTGTGGTATTTTGCTTTGAGACGTCGAATCCATCCTCGATCAGGAATTTTTCAACGATTGCGGCACACTTTTCCGGTTCATGGCCATCCCATCCGCCCCAGACGATTAAAGCATTCTTTCGGCTCACGAGACTCCTGTGTCCCCGAAATAACTAATTCAACAGTCCAATTCTCGGAATCGGCTGCAAAGCGCGCGGCCGTTCACAGCGAGTTGTGATTGGGACGCTCTGACCGGTCTCACCGCCGTTCACAATCGCTTCCATAATTTCCACTGTGTGCACCACGAGATCTTCCTCCGCTCGGTGCTTCCGGTTTGCCTGGATCGCGGCCGCCATCTCGGCGACACCAAGGCTGCGATAGTTTCCGTCCCCGAATCCGTGCGTCAGCGGTACGTCGTTCCATTTGCCTCCCTCTTCCAGAAGCCGCACCGGACCGCCGAACGTATTCGGATCGGGGACCTGCAGGCTTCCACGCGTGCCATAGATTTCGATTGGCAGGTGAGTATGCCCCGGGACGTCGAAACTCGCATGAAAGCTAATGACCGGTCCCTGCTCAAACTCAAGCAGGGCGTTGTAATGGGTCAGAATTTCAACCGGAAACGTGCCCCCTTTGCTGGGTCCGGCTCCAAACACTCGGTTTTCAAGGCTGCGGCGACCGATCGAGGTGACCCGCTTAACCGGACCAAACAGATTGATCAGAGCGGTAATATAATACGGCCCCATGTCAAAAACGGGTCCGCCCCCTTTTTGAAAATAAAACTGCGGATTCGGATGCCAGCTTTCCGGGCCGGGGGTCATGATGAAGGCTGTTCCACCCACCGGTTTGCCAATCGCGCCGTCGTCGACCAGCTTTCGCGCCGTCTGCTGTCCGCCGCCCAGAAATGTGTCAGGCGCGCAGCCCAATCTGACTTTGTGCCTGCGACCCAGTTCCAGCAGCGTCTCCGCCTCCCGCAGACTGAGCGTCAGCGGTTTCTCGGAGTAGACATGTTTTCCGGCCTGCAAACCCTTTGCAGTGATTTCAAAATGGCTCTGCGGCGTTGTCAGGTTCAAGATGATATCAACCGACTCGTCACGCAGCAACTCGTCGACGGATTCAACCTTCAGGCCAAATTCTTCACCCCGCTTTTCGGCATTGGCATACAGCGCATCTGCGCAAGCGATTATCGCCAGTTCGGGAAAGTTCCGGGCGGCTTTGAGGTACGCTGCACTAATATAGCCTGATCCAACAATGCCGACACGGAGTGGAGTAACCATATGTTTCGCGGAGCGAATCAAACAACGGGAATTCGCATCGATCGGCAAGCGAATTCTTGTTTGAGCCGCCCCAAAGCCGGTTGCCGCGCTGGATTGCAGCCGGCCGTTGTGCGGCTCGCAGTCGCGAATCGTTCGACTGTTATTTATTATTTTGTTCCCACGAGTCTTCGATTGTCTTGGCGGCTTTGTCGGCCGTCAATTTCCCGGCGGCGATATCAGTGCACGCATCGTTAAACACACGGCCGGTATCGGGCCCGAGTAGTTGATCCATCGCGATCTCGATCCACTGCGAGTTTGCG
>CAZMNG010000692.1:0-3163 GCA_964567505.1 uncultured Chthoniobacterales bacterium | reverse complement strand
TGCTTTTCCAAGGTTTACCCTGCTGATAGCCATACGGTGACCGCCCGATCGTCTTGGTATGCATGCCTTGTCCGGAGAGATCCTTGCCGAGGGAGTTGCAATATAAAACGTCTACCGTTCGGACCGGCATCGCAGGCATCAGCTCTTTCGAACGGGCAAGCCCTTGAGCCTCTATTGCAAAGAAACGATCTGCAGATTCAGCGCGTGCACTGATAATTTCTGCTGTCTCATCCCGTGCATTTTCGATGATTCCAAGTCCACCCCAGATTACAAGCTCCTTTCCTTCTATAATCCGCCGGGAAGAGATCTCGATCGCCGCGCCTAGACCGATTGTTGGGATATGCCGATGTTGTTCGATGGCGCGCAGCTTTGATGCGCCAAGGGCAAGAATTTTTGTCCAGCCGCTTTCCAACCCATAGAAACCTTCGGGCAGCGGTTCCGGCCAATCGATATCTGTATGCTCTTTGATCCTGTTGGTAAGAATAACCAGATCACAGGCAAGCGCATCCTCGGACACATGAGCTTCGACATCGTTCACGGTGTCGATATAGCGTGTCTCCATATTAGAAAATATCCGGGTACCGACCGCCTCCTCAGTCACGCCGCGGTCGGAAGCCATCGCCCGCTCTCCCTCCGAGGTGCCGCCCCCGTGCGTACCCATCGCCGTAAGGATTCGAACCTCCTTGCAATGCGGCTTTAAAAAGGAAACCGCAGTGATGAGGACCTGTGCAATGTCGCGAATGCCGCGGCTCGGACAGGTCAAACCGACGATCTTTCCTTTGATCGCGGTCGGATCTGGAAATAGCTTTTTCAGCTCACGCACCGTCGCTTCGCGAACATCAGCCTCCTTGGGAACTGAAAAATGCTGCTTGATCAGCACGACCGAGGGGATGTTCTTTGAACGAGGAAGATGAGAGGTCTTCATGCGTAACCGGTTGCTCCGCAGTATAGCACAACTTTCTTTTAAGCGTCACCGGATCCATTTAGAACATCAACGGTAGAGCATCAACGCCGTGAGTGACGCGATCTCCGTTTTAACTGATAGGAAATCGCTTTTGAGCGAAGACTCGCTTCTTGAGCGCGTCATCGTCGCTGCCCTTCACTTAAAGACCTCACGCGCTCTCTGTCGTTCCCGGTTTCCCAGCTTATTCTTATTTGTTTCTTTGATGATTACCATAAAACCTCGTTTGCTGCGCTGCGCGTGGCATCACTGCTGATATCACTACTTCAGACGCGCGCTTATTCTCATCCGAGCTGCAACGCACTAATCAATTGGCGATCGATCAGACCGGTTACGGGTAATCCTTGATTAGCTTGGAAGGCGCGGATCGCGCGACGGTTGCTAGCGCCGATGACGCCGTCAATCGGTCCCCGGTAGTAGCCGCGCTTCGTTAATGCCGATTGCACAGCTGAGGTCACGTTACCTGATCTAGACGTTCGGTAGTTCCCAGCCCCTAGGAGGGCAAAGTATTCATAAAGCAAAGATTTGGATTAATAAAAGTGTTAGCAGTTGCTCGGCATCTCGCCGCTTGGCTGAGCGGCAGAGATTGGCCTCAACGCTGTATGCTGGCGAGGTTAGCGAGTTTTTTTGAGACGCGTTGGCTATTTGTAGGGTAAGGATGGATTCGACTTTCTGCCGCTTTATAGTCCTGGCGCGCAACTTAATTGAGCGTGTCTGGAAACTAACGCGGAATGGCACCTGCGGTCGCTGCAATTCATTATTACCCTCTCCGCCTTAATCTTGACGCTCCCCCTCAAAAACGCCCCGAATTTTGAATAGCACTGCATTTCACGCAGCGGCTAAAAACATCCAGGAAGATTTCCTCGAGCGGTCGCCTTTCTGCCTCCATTCGACCTTAAAAAGTAGGCCAATTGCATTTTATTCTAGGAAAAGAGCCGTTTAGAGAATCGAGAATAAAGCGTGTCCTCTTTTAGTATTCATAAGTAAGACAACACCGGCCGGTGTTTGACGTCAGCAGCAGAAAACCCATTTATGAAAAGCAGTTTACCTGACTCAGCAGTCCTTGCCGTAAACCGCTGCATTGGCTTCTTAGCCCTGATGGTACTGCAGCTTTACCAGGTGTTGGAGCCGGGAGCGCAAAGCAGGCAGTACGAAAAGATAGTGATCCCTCGATCACGATCTACAATCAAGGCGTGGAATTGATGTTGGCAAAGAGATTCCCAGAAGCACAAGCGAAATTTGAGCAGGTTGTAAACGAGAATCCAAGGTTCGCGGAGGCGCACAATAATCTGCGGTATACGCTGAGGAAACAAGGAGCGGCAAACTACCAGAAATCGCGCGAGCACTACAACACAGCAATCGAGCTCAAGCCTAAGTTAGCCGAGGCCTATATGTATCGGGGTGAAGACGCTATCACCGTTTTTCCCTTGAAGAGCGCTGACGATGTCATCGAAAAGAATGCTCTCAACTAATCTGCAGATCCACCGAAACTAACCAAGAAATAATTTAACCGACCCAGACCTGTTGGAAATAGGGGGTGAAGGCCCAAACCGCCTTTGTTTTGTCGCGTATGGAAAAACCTCAAGCGTCATCCAGCTTTTCGGCCCTGGCCAACGTTGCGTTTTCCCGGTTGTGGGTGGCGGCTCTGGCGAGCGGCACGGCCGTCGCGGCCGACCAGACCGCGGCCCGCTGGGCGCTTATCCACTTTTCGGAGTCGGCTTTCATCATTTCGTTGTTGTCGAGTACGGCTGCGCTGCCCTTCCTGCTCTTTACTTTACCAGCCGGGTTTTTGGCGGACGCGCTCGACCGGCGACCCTTGCTGCAGACGATCAACGTTTGGCAAGCGCTGGTGGCCGGTGCGCTGGCATTCCTGGGCTTCCGCGGCATGCTCTCCCCCGCCACGCTCCTGGTCGGCTCGCTCGCCTTGGGCGTGGGCTTCGCCTTCAACGCGCCCGTCTGGACCGCGCTGATCCCGGATGTGGTCCCCGAGGATGAGCTGCCTTCGGCGGCCACGCTGGGCTCGCTCCAGATGAATCTCTCGGGCATCGTCGGCCCGGCCCTGGGCGGCTTTTTGCTTGCCGTTACCAGCCCGCCAGTCGTCTTCGGTCTGAACGCCGTGGGTTTCTTGGGGGTCGTGGCGGCCCTGCGCGGTGACCATCACCGCCGAAGCCCGGCCAAGCCCCCGCCTGGCGCGGGCGACCT
>CAZMNG010000691.1:0-3178 GCA_964567505.1 uncultured Chthoniobacterales bacterium | reverse complement strand
CGATCAAAGTCGACAACAAGGACCGCGTCGCGGAAGCGACCGTTGCAGCCAGCGGAGGCTATGCCATCGAAGCCTACAGTGATCGGAGCGGCCCAATATATCAACTCTACTATTCGGTTGCTAAAATTTGTGATGTGTTCCGTTAGGGTCATGCTCCTTCTACAGGCGCGGGGAAGTTAGCGGAGGCGCCATCATATTCGGTCCGTCCATCCGCTACGACCACTACGCGGAACAACCTCACATAGCCCTTCTGGACAACGGACTCGTGCTGGAAATCCATCGCAAGGGCAGGCTGATCGCAAGAACAGGAACGCTGAGCCGCTCGAAGCCTCACGAGCGGCAAGTTGGCCTGACATCTCGAGCTTTTTTTGATAGCGACCGTCATGACCACGATCGAATTTTGGACTGCGCTCGGAGCGATAGGGACTATCGCGTACTGCGTCATTACAGCGGTGACGTTGATCTTTCTCGGGGTTCAACTGCGTGAAGCGCGGCGCGACACGCTGGGACAGTTCGTGAACCAGTTAGGCAAAGAATTTGAGGAACTCGAGGCAATATTCGAGCCATTACTTTCCGCAGGCTCCGGTCAAGTCCCGTCAAACGAGCGCGTCTTGCGCTGTCTGCAATTCTTTGGACGAGTGAAAACGTTGTCTGATATCGGCGTTCTGGACGTCAAGATTATCGACGCCATGTTCGGTTACCAGTTTTACCTTTTCGTCAATGATCCGCAGCTCCAGGAACAATTGCTATTCCATGGAGAACATTATTTTCCAGAAGTCTTCGCACTTCACCACCAACTTTCAGCCTGGCGTGGAAAACTCGGTGTGGAGATCCCACGCCCGAAAACCGATTTGGTTTTGCGAGACCCGGCGCGGTACGAGCAAAATCTCTCGTACTACCGGGAAAAGAGGACGCAGAAGCGATAGGAGAAGACAGAGAAGACGATTCACCGCGGTGATGGATTCAGGATCATCCAATCGTAATCGTCCTGGAACTCGAACTCGTTGATGCAGAGCATTAGGAGACCAGAGACACTGTTCGTTCCATTCTTCGTATTTGTTCATTCTCAGAAGCCCAGCAAAACTGCCGAGAACTACTCTTACGATCAATATCTTCATGAAAAGAATCTCCTTTCGTTCAAGCCGCTTGGCGCTTGGCGCCTTGTCGGCCATTCTGCTGGGCATCTTCTCAGGGGGAAGGAAGAAGGCAGAATGAAGAAGTGAGGCTTTTTGGTTCCTCTTCTGCCTTTTGCCTTCCGACTTTTCCCGGAGTGCCTTAGCTACTGGCCTGCTGCGGCTATCAGCAAAGAGGGATACGTTCTGGTTGTCGTGGGAAACAAAATGTACAAAGATGGCTCCCAAGTGTTTTATCAGGTCGGAAAGATCGATCCCTCCGGACCGGTCGATCAATCCCTCACCTGGTTGACTCAGGGGATTCATTTGGACGCTGGTTTTCACGCCAGGATCGCCATGAACGATAAGGGGCTCATCGTAGACGTCCATGAGACGGGCCATGCAAGTACCGGCATGTATTATCGTGTCGGGCAGTTTACTAACCCGGCCGCGGGTAACTTTACGATTCAGTGGGATTCGGGTAGGGGCGTCCACTACGACGACGGCATCAATCCGCACATAGCCCTCAATAATCAAAGCCCGAAGTCTGAGGCCCACTCGCCCTTGCGGAACACCGGGACGCGAAGACATTCCAGTTGATGTCGCAGTTCGCGATCTTTTCCAGCTCCGGCCGACCGGCGATCGAATCGGCCTTGTTGGCGCGCGCCACATTGGATGGGTCCTCTCCCGAAAGCAACATCGGATCTTCGCCGGCATTCGCAAGCCGTGCGGTGTTGCCGGCGTACGCCGTGGCGATCTTGAATGATCAATCTATGACTATACATCGTTTTTGGGGGGCAGACCTTTTGACCACGATGTAGTCCTGGAGTGGCTTCCCGGGTCGATGACTCCGCGAGTAGAGAAAGATGGGTTAAGACGCGACCCGAGACGCGACCCTGAAGGCTGCAGACGCGCGCCGGTTACCAGCGCATGAAGGCAGTGGCTGACTTGATCGATCCGGATATCTGAACGCGTAAGTGTACAGCGCACACCGCCGATGGCCTTTGGTCCGGCCGGCAGCGCGAAAACGTCTTCCGGAAAAACGATCAGGTTTGTCATAAACCGCATCGCTGCCGACCACGCCGCCGCATAGCGTGCGGCTCGTTCCACGTCGCCCACAGCGATCGCAATCTTCCAGGATGCAGCGACGCCCTCGGCGATAAAACCCGTATTGAAACTCGGCTCATCCGGGCTGAGATCTTCGAGAAACGCACCGCTCCTGCCTAGTTGCCGATCAATCGCCCAATCAGTGGCCGCGAACGCAAGTTCAACCGCCGCCCGATCTCCAGTAACCCGGTACAGCGCCGCCATGCCTTGCGGCAGCCAGCCGGCCTGTCCCCACCCCGGCAAAGCTGAAAAATGATGTGCGTACCATGCAACCTGCGCGCCGGCATCCTGGATAGCCCCGAAATCTGCCAAACCGGCCAGCAGAGCTCCGGGCAGAAACTCGTGATCCTCCGCCGCTTCAAGCCGCTTAGGCGTATACCCGATTCGTCCTTCCGGCCGCAGCAGGCCGCGCAGACGGGCAGCCAGAGCGCGTGAAGCAGCCCGTTGCCTGAGCGCCTTATAGCGAGCGACCGCGCCAAGGAGAACCGCGTCCGCAAGCGTCCCGCCGACGCCGCCGGGAAGAACGATGGTACCGTCCCGCACATGGTCCAGACAATAACCCACGCCTGCGCCAGCCGCCTCTCGCCAACTCCGTTCCCCCAGAAATAACCCTGCGAGGTCCAGCGACATCAACCCGTGAATGGCGCGTCCGGCAGTCCCGTAGATCTGCACCTCGCCGCTGGTCGGCTGTAGCATGTAACGCGGCAGGCCGTCAGCCCCGAGCGATCCGACGATGTAAGTGCCCAGCAAACGGATCAAAGAGGCGGAAGCCAGTGTATCGGCATCACGAACCGCAAAGCCGAACCGCAAAGGACGGGTATCCCGGCCATCATCAAGCCATTCGGCGCATTGCAAGGTTCGCCATTCGACCTGGCGACCTTCGGCTGCAGCCTCGGCACCCGCCAGGCGCATGCAGGTCCGGACGAATTCCGCTCGCGTGAGGTTGTTGTAAACCAGCA
>CAZMNG010000690.1:0-3179 GCA_964567505.1 uncultured Chthoniobacterales bacterium | reverse complement strand
GTGATTCATGGATACCGAGAGAAACCGAGTCACCGGAGGGGAGTCCAGCGCGGTCGACGGGCAGCCCTTGTTCATACAGGGCGTGACCGGTCTCGTGCATGACTCCATATAACGAGACTTCGAACCGCTTCTCGTTGTATCGAGTCGTAATTCTTTGATCGAAAGGCCCCAAAGTGGTTGCAAAGGGATGCATGGTCGTGTCGATTCGGCCCGAATCGAAATCGTACCCGAAAGCCGCAGCGACCTCTCTGGAGAATGCTTTCTGACCTTCGATCGGATAATGACCGTCCAAATATGATTCGCCGACCGCGTTGCCGGCGAGCCGGCCGAGCAGATCGACCAGCGCTTTTCTAAGATCTTCCAGGACCGGGGTGATCTGCGCGGCGGTGACGCCGGGTTCGTAATCGTCAATCAACGCATCATACGGCGATTCTTTGTATCCCCAGAGATCCGCCTTTTTGCGGGTGAGCGTTAGGACTTTCTCGAGATGTGGCTCGAACAGCGAAAAGTTCGATTCCGCTCGGGCGGTGACCCAGGCGTCTCTTGCGACTGTGCGAACCTTTTCAAATTCCTCGACCAACGAGACAGGGATCTTCGTTGCGCGATCATAGGCTCTCCGCCATTCCCGGAGATTCGCGGCTTCCTCGGAGCCGGAGTCGAATCCGGATTGTTCTGCGGCCTTAATGTAATCGCCAACGCGCGGCTCCGTAAAAAGCGTGTGCGCCCTTGCTTCGAGGTAGCTGAGCTGATCCGCACGATATGGAACCGCTTTCGGTGGAAGATAGGTCTCGAAATCCCATCCAAGCACCGCCTCAACCGACCTTAGAAGGTAGACCTCGCGCGCGCGCTCACACAACTGGCGATAAGCATCAGCAGACATGGATCAAACCTATTGCGCCTTGATCTGCAGTCGCAACTTCTTTATACCCGCGCTGCATGGAGATTTTGATTGGGGCGGTTGCCGGCGTGCTCGGGTTCCTGTTTTGCTACTGTTTGCTGGGAGGCATTTACACGATCAATCAGAACGAGCGCGCGGCTGTCACGAATTTTGGTAAGGCGGAGCGAATCGGGAACGCGACCAGCCTGAATCTGCCGTTCACGAAATGAGCCGGACTGTCCGGCACGAAGTTTCGCCGAAAGCGGAGGAGTGGGGATATCAGCTCGGCTCCGTATACGTGAGAAAAGTACATTTTCGGGATAATCTCATGATCCGGCAGATCGAGCAGAAAGTTGTGAACCGATTGCGCCAGGTGACGTCAGCGATCCGGCAGGCGGGAACGAACCAGGTTGACATCATCACCAGCTCGGCAGAACGGCAGGCGGCAACGGAGTTTGCGAAGGCGCGCTCAGTCCGCCCGCAAATGATTGGGCAGGCGCTAAGGGAAATCGGTCAGGATCCGGATGTCTTGAATGCAGTGTTCGCGACCTTGGAAGTGGAACGTTTGATCAGGGCAAACGCGGAGATCACGTTAATTCCCGATCAGACCGATGAGACTCTTACCAGTCTGCTGGCGTCGGGCGTGGAACTGAAGCCGGCGCCTTCGGTCGTGCCGCCCAAACCGCCGGTGCAGTAGTGCGAAAACTTCTCGACAGTGAACGTCGGCGCACGTGCTTTACGAGGCGCTAAATTGTTCGAGACTGCGAAGCGCTTCCGCGTCGAGTTCGATCTTTGCGGATGCGACGTTTTCTTCCAGGTGAATCCTGGATGTTGTTCCGGGAATTGCAACGATGTTTGAGGACCGCTGCAGAAGCCATGCGAGCGCGACCTGCGATCGTGAAACATGTAAACGCTCGGCCACGTCAGCCAACGGACCGCCCGCTGATGCAAGCGGAGATCCCGGTTTCATCGGATCGGCACCCAACGGTCCGTACGGTAGAAAGAGGATACCGCGTCCGGCACAGAAATCGACGATCGAATCGCTGTGCCGGTCCGCGATGCTGTACCGGTTTTGCACCGAAGCGATTGGAGCGATCGAAAGGGCTTCTTTAAGTTGCTCCAAATGAATATTGGAAAGGCCGATCCGCCGAATTTTTCCCTGTTTTAGCAAGGTCGCAAGGCCTCCAATGGAATCAGCGAAAGGGACATCCGGATCGATCCAATGGAGTTGGTAAAGGCTGATGGAGTCGACGCGGAGATTTCTCAGGCTGTCTTCGCAGTCGCGTCGAAGTCCTTCGGGGCTTCCGTCGAGAAAGCGTGCGGTGGCGGTCTTTTTAACGACCCCTCCTTTTGTTGCGATGAACAGATCGTCTGGATAAGGGGTCAGGGCATCGGCAATCAGTCGTTCGTTCCAGGCCGGCCCGTAGGCTCTCGCTGTATCAATGAAGCGAATCCCCAGTTGAACTCCATGACGCAGCAACTGTTTGCCGGCTTCCCAATCGAAGTAAGGACCGTAATTGTTGGGCTGGCCTGTCAGACGCATGGCGCCGTAGCCGAGTCGTGGAACAGTGAAATCGCCGGTAATAGTGAAGGTGTTCTGCATATCCAGATTCCGATGAATTCTTGTTTGGAGAATCGTTAAGTTTCTTAAAAGATACCTGAGAATTGGGCCCGCTCGATTTAAAATCGTCGAAGAAAATGATGGGAACTGGAGCTGATATTTGCCTTCCGGATGAGTTACCGTTGGAAGGTCTGTTCACCCGGAATGGGTATCGGCCGGCGATGGCCTTGAAGCGATTGGAGCCCAAAGCGTACTTCGCAAGTCTCAATCCTTCAGAGATTCTGCTGTCGCGATCCGAACTGCTCGATGGCCAGGAGGAAGATTTTTTGTTCGAGCCGGAGCTGGAAGAAGACCGCGAAGCCGTGATCCGTTTTGCCGGAATGTTTGTAGCTGTGAATGGCGTGCGGACACTTCGAAAGTTGGGGACGCTCTGGGAGCCGGACTTTGTGCTGCTGAACCGGGACGACGAGGGAAAGGCCGTGGGTGGTTGTGTCTGTTTTCCGACGGCCTGGAATTTGAGCGAGAAAAGGAACCAGCCAGTCTTGAGAATTCATGAGCCGGTGCCGGGCATGAATGCGCATCTGGGCTCGAGCATTGGACAATTCATCGCGCGGCTCGAACCGGGGGAATGTTACCAGCGGTCGAACTGGAGTCTGACGAGTTCGAGAAAGATGAATCAGCGACCGGGCGATTCAATCCCGGAAATCGCGTCGAATTGCGATCCAGACGCGACTTATCTTC
>CAZMNG010000689.1:0-3179 GCA_964567505.1 uncultured Chthoniobacterales bacterium | reverse complement strand
TTCGAGGACAAAATCAACATCCGCCGGAACCTCCAGGTCCGACGTTTCACATTTTATCAGCTCAACGGATTTCTTACGGACGAATCCGGCAAAAAGGATTTCGTCCAGACCGTCGGGCAACGGCGCTGTGGCCGCGAACGTGTAAGCGGGGTCGCCCCCCAGGCAGACAGCCACCGGCATCGGCTCATTTCGCTCGTAGTACCGCTTTCCGTGACGCGCTCCGACCTTGTGGACCTGCCAATGCATTCCGGTTGTCCGTTCGTCATACACCTGCATTCGATACATCCCGACGTTCCGCTCCCCGCTATCAGGGTCTCTTGTGTACACGGTGGGCAGAGTGATGAAACGTCCTCCATCTTTCGGCCAGCAGAGCAGGATCGGCAGATCCTTAAGCGAAAAATTCGATCCGACGTCAAATCGGTGGATCACCTCTTTACACGGTCCGTCGGTGACGTGCGTGGGGCGTGCATGCAACAGATCGATCCCCTGTCGCAGGAGCGACCAACCCTCCTTCAAGGATGTGGGCGGCTTCGCCTTAAGGATGAGCTGCATCTGGTGCGCGATCTCGTCGATCGAATCCAGGCCGATCGCACGCGCCATTCGCCGCTCGGAGCCCATCGTATTGATTGCTACCGGGAACGGAGAAACCCTGCCCTCAATCGTCGGTTTTTCGAACAGGAGCGCTTTCCCGCCGCCAGTCGTTTTCATCTGGCGGTCCGCGAGCTCCGTGATCTCGAGTTCGGTGGCAACTGGATTGCTGATGCGGATCAACTCCGACATCCGGTCCAGTTCATCGATAAAATGGGAAAACGAACGATAAGCCATATCTAGTCCGAAGAAGGACCAGTGCAAACGCTCCCTGCGGACTCAACGAATTATTTCCCACGCGGTGCAGCGGCCTTGCTCAAAATACACAGTCTTGTAAGGAACCTCGTAGCTAACCACAACGGGGTACGGGTCGTACGGATAAATTCCGTAAAACCCTCGATACCTGCCGTACGGACCAAAGGAACCGTGCCAGCCGTAGCGATAATACCCGAACCCGTAGTATCCTGGATACGGGTCAGGGTTGATGCTCGATTGCAGCGTCGTGTAAATCCAAGCCTCGAATGGTTGGCCTCTGCGATAACCGGACCGGATCTGGTCCGGATTGCCCCACGCGATGTAGACGGCCGCTTTAGACATCCCTTGTCGAATCGCCCCGCTGCGCACCAGTGCCTGGTCCGCAGGCGCCAACGACGCGAATGTCGCGGGGTCGCGCTGAATGCGCGATTCCACCGTCGAGCAGCCTGTAAGGGCCCCTAAGAGAATCGCCGCTATTCCGGGCGAGATGGTGCGAGCCATGCAATTAGGTTAATTTACAACTCTCCAATATCAACCGCTGCGATCCGTGTCGATTCAGATCCGCTCGGCGCTACCTCCGCGAACAAGAGTCAACGATTTGGCAGCGGCCGGACCAAAGTGTTTTGCGGGCCGGTTGCACAAGCCAGCCACGACGCGTAGCTTCCGAAAATGGAAGACCGATTTGGCCATCGGATCAACTACCTTCGGGTATCAATCACTGACCGATGCAACGAGCGATGCCTTTACTGTATGCCGCATGAGCTGCAGGAATGGCTTCCGCGTTCCGAGATCCTGAGCTATGACGAATTAACAAGGCTCGTCAGAATCGCCTCCGACCTCGGAGTCACAAAGATCCGGCTTACCGGTGGGGAGCCACTTGTCCGGCAGAATGTGCTGGAGCTTTTCCGCCAACTGAGTCAACTGCCCAAAATCACCGACATCGGAGTATCAACGAACGGGTCGCTTTTATCGAAGCAGGTCGAGACTGGCGGCACTCTGGCGCAGGCCCTTGTCAATCTCGGAGTGCGCACTGCGAATATCTCGCTCGATACGCTCGAGCCCGAGGTTTACCGGTCAATCACCGGCAGGGATTTTCTCCCGCAGGTGCTCCGCGGAATTTCCTCCGCAAAAGAGGCCGGGTTTGAGAAAATCAAAATCAACACCGTTTTGATGCGTGGACGAAACGAGGACGACCTGCCGGATCTCGTCCAGTTCGCTCGGCGCGAAGGTTTGTTGCTCCGGTTCATCGAGCTGATGCCCGTGTCCACCACGGACGTTCTGACCGAAGAGATCTTTCTATCGGTCGGAGAAGCCAGGCGGCGGCTGGAATCGGAGTTTGGTCCGCTGATGGCCGAACCAGATTTCAGGACGAACGGGCCCGCGATGTATTATCGCTTCGCTGATTCTCAGCAGAGGATCGGTTTTATCGGCGCGATGACGAATCTGCATTTTTGCGAAAGCTGCAACAAGCTGCGCCTCACCTGTGAAGGGAAACTCCGGCCCTGCCTTGGAAGTCATCTCGAATTCGATATCAAAAAACCGATGCGCGAAGGCGCGACTGACGACCAGCTTGGCAAGTTCTTCCGTGACGTGGTCGACCGCAAACCGGAACAGCATGAGTTCCGGTACAACTACGAACCCGGTCGCCGGATGGTTGCCATCGGTGGATAACAGCGCGATGGAAGAATTGTCTCACGTTGCCGCGGATGGGGCCGTCCGAATGGTGGATGTCTCTGCAAAACCCATCATGAAGCGTGTCGCGACGGCGGAAGGGACCATCACTTTGGCACCCGGAACGATCGCAAAAATCGAATCGAATCAGATCGCGAAAGGAAATGTCCTGGCCACGGCCCGCATCGCGGCGATTCAGGCGGTCAAACGGACCGATGAATTGATTCCGCTTTGTCATTCCCTTCCGGTGCAGCACGCGCAGGTCGACTTCGAGAACTGCGCGAAAGGCATACGAATTGAGTGCCGCGTAACGACCTCGGCGCAAACCGGCGTCGAGATGGAGGCCCTGACCGGCGTGAGCGTCGCCGCCCTCACGATTTACGACATGTGCAAGGCGATTGATAAAGCGATGGCGATCTCCGATATTCGGCTCGTCGCCAAATCGAAGGAAGCGCAATGAATAAAATTCCGGTTGGGGTGATTACGGTCTCGGACCGCGCGTCACAAGGTTCCTACGATGATCTCGGTGGTCCGGCCGTTAAGAAAGCCAGCGGCGGATACGGATGGGAAGTTCTCGCCGAAGCGGTCGTTCCGGACGATCTGACACGAATTCAGGAAACAATCCGGGCTTTTTCGGCTCAAGGTTGCGGGCTGATTCTCACCAC
>CAZMNG010000688.1:0-3184 GCA_964567505.1 uncultured Chthoniobacterales bacterium | reverse complement strand
TTACAACGAAAATTCTTAATTCTTACTTCCTAATTCCTACTTCCTAATTCCTATCCTCATCGCTGGTTCCTGACCGTCTCGCGGTTTGTGACGTCTTTCAGTTTTCCCGCTGAGGTCTCAGTTGGATCCGGCATGAAGCAGATCCCGCGCGGATCCTTGATGAGATGCAACGTGCGTTGGAAAAAGTGATGGCGAGTTTCCGGGCGACCGATATTGACGATCGCAGCATTCTTGAGGCTAGTGCTGAAGACGTTGATCATCCGCTTGCGCGCGTCGTCGTCCAAGCCATCGAGCGCAGCGTCGATTACCACCCAGCGCGGTTTGTGTAACAGGATACGGGCGAGCGCCAGGCATTGCTGCTCTTCGTCCGCGAGTTCCTTGTCCCAGCGTTCTTCGAGATCAAGCGATGAGGTCAGACGATCCAGGTTGGCGCGCTTTAGTGCATCGATAAGTTCTTCGTCCTTATACTTCTTTTCCGAGGACGGATAGGTAAGCACCGCCCGCAGCGTCCCCAGCGGGATATATGGCTGACGCGGCATGAACGTCACCCCATCCGACGCCGGGAGCTCGACTTTCCCGGAACCCCACGGCCAGAGGCCTGCAATCGCCCGGAACAGCATTGTCTTACCCGTACCCGGCTCGCCGACGATGAGTACCCGATCGCCGGGCACGATTTCGACATGGCGTTCGCTCAGCATAGTACACCCGGTAGGGGTTGCCACCTGGAGATTATCGAATGAAACGTTAGTCCCCGGTATTTCCGCGAATTCGATCCGCGGCCCGGTTGCGCCCAGACTGTCCAGAGTTCGAAGCGTCTCGCGAAAGCTTGCGATGCGCAGTAGCGTCGCTTGCCAATCGGCAATCGCCCCGAAGTTGTCAACAAACCATCGCAGGGCCCCTTGAACCTGCATAAAGGCGCCCACAACCATCATCAAAGTTCCAAATGAAAGGCCACCGCTGAAATAGCCGGGCACTGCGACCAGAATCGGCGCGATAATTGTGAACCATCCGTAGCCCGCCGTGACGCAAATCAGTCGTGTGCTCGCGTTAACGATTCGCCACATGACCCGAATTACGCGTCCAAGTTCCAGCATGAGGCGCTGCTTCTCATCCTTTTCGCCGCTATACAGCGCCACGCTGTCGCTATGCTCGTTGAGACGCACAAGAGCGTAACGGAGATCGGCTTCGCGTGAGTATCGCTCTGAATTCAGCCGGATCAGTGGCCTGCCGACCAGCCAACTGATCCAGGACGCCGTGCCTGCGTAAAAAATAGCGCACCAAACCATATACCCCGGAATAGTGAAGCTATGTCCCTTCAAGTGTAATACGACATGCTCGGAGAGTACCCATAGGACCTCGATAAAACTCCCAAGAAGCAGGGACGATTGCAGCAGACCGAGCCCGAGATCAGTCGAGAGTTCAGTCAAATGCCGGGCATCCTCGTGGATACGCTGGTCCGGATTGGCCCCTATTTCTCCTGCATTGCCGAGGTGGAAGGCCC
Source organism: uncultured Chthoniobacterales bacterium (assembly GCA_964567505.1). Taxonomy (GTDB): domain Bacteria; phylum Verrucomicrobiota; class Verrucomicrobiia; order Chthoniobacterales; family JAFAMB01; genus JAFAMB01. Next base: position 1,683 of record CAZMNG010000688.1, on the reverse strand, counting down.
GTCGCGGTTTGAGCCATTCGTCGAACAGGTCCCGCACCAACCCTTCCCGTGACTTGACTTTGATCGCCTGGTTAAGCCAGGACTGAGAAACGTTGAGAACCAGGAGGCCCCCGGCGATAAACGCAAATACCATGAGTTGGTCGATAAACTGCGGGAAATTCTTGCGCGCGAGCGCGTCGTAGAAGGGTTGGTTCCAGGCGTTCAGTCTGACCTGGCCAAATGCGGTCAGACTAATGACGAACACAACCCCGGCTGCCAGCAGGATGATCCTGTTCCGTTCAGGTGAGGCCCAAAAGGCACGAAACATGATCGATATGAGTGGAAAGAGCGCAGACGCTTGATCCGCGTTCGCGGCGGAACTGGCGGAGGATTTAGTCGTTTGATCAGGCATGGGAGGAACCCGGGTGGTCCAGGCAAGTCAGCCTCCATCACTGTCGCCAAGGACGGCAACTGCTTCAAATGATTGATTCTGCCAGCGCCTGCGAACCTCGTCGAACAGTATACCGTGCCGCGACGCAGTCTGGCGAAGCACTATCGGACAGCTGTGTCAATGTGCCGATCCGTGTTCGTGCAAGTTGTCACTGGGCTCAGTTGTGCGCCGCGATGATTGGGTTCTGCAAGACGTACTCGTAAGGCGGCGGTAAGCTCATCTGGCTGCGGCTGCCCAGTTCAAAGCTCGCGTGCAACGGGAAGTACGGGTCGTCCAACATCGCTCGCGCCAGCAAGATCAGCGTCGCCTGCCCCTTCTGCAGTATTTCCTCGGCAATTTTCGGCTTAGTAATCGAGCCGACCGCCGCGGTGGCCAGCCCGGCCTCCTTGAGGACCTTTTCCGCAAAAGGAACCTGGTAGGCCGTGCGGGCGTCGTAGCGGACTCCCGGCGCGATACCGCCCGAACTGCAATCGAACAAGTCCACCCCAAACGGGCCCAACTTTTTCGCCAACTCGACGGTCTGCTCAATGTCCCAGCCGCCGTCGATCCAGTCCGAGGCGGAGATCCGCATTGCCAGCGGCAGCGATACCGGCCAGACCGCTCTGACGCGTTTCACCGTTTCGACCGCAAATCGAATTCGGTTTTCGAACGAACCCCCGTATCGATCGCTGCGGCGGTTTGTGATCGGAGAGAGAAAACTGTGCCCCAGATAACCGTGGACAAAATGTAATTCGACCATCCGGAACCCGGCTCGCAAAGCGCGTTGAGCGGCCGCCGCGAAAGCAACCAGGACTTCTTCGATCTCTTCTTCGGTGAGTTCGTGAGGGATCCGCGAGAGTTCGTTGTTAGGGCCACCAAACGGAATCGCGCTCGGGCCAACGGTTTCCCATCCCCCTTCTTCATCGGACAGAGAACGACCACTTTCCCAAGGGCGCATTGCGCTTCCTTTGCGTCCCGCATGGGCCAGTTGCAAACCGGCCACCGCACCGTATGCGTGAATGAATTCGGCGATGCGAGACAACATCGGAATGTGTTCGTCGGACCAGATCCCAAGATCCCACGGAGTAATCCGCCCGCGCGCTTCGACGGCGGCGGCTTCCGTCATCACGAGGCCGGCGCCCCCAACGGCCCGCGAACCCAGGTGAACCAGATGCCAATCCGACGCGAATCCATCTTTGGCCCAATACTGACACATCGGCGAAACGCCTATCCGGTTGCGCAGGCGAACCTCCCTCGACTGCCACGGAGTGAAA
>CAZMNG010000687.1:0-3186 GCA_964567505.1 uncultured Chthoniobacterales bacterium | reverse complement strand
GCCAGTGCTCGTGCCCTTGTTTTCTCCAAAAACGTTCGCTGTGTAGCGCCCTCCGCCCGTTTGGCTGTTTAGTTCCTCCCCGAAGGCTTTCGTCTGCCTCCGGAGTCGACCGTTCGCACCCGAAAGGTAAAGGAGGGACAGGTCAGATAAAGAAATTGGGATCAAGGGACAGGTCAAATATCGATTCCTGGCTTTTCGGCCACTGTCTAACCGGTGGGCAAAGTGGCCCGGTGGTTGAGTGACGCTGCGATCGAGAGACAGGTCAAATTTAGATTCCTGGTTTATCGGCCGCTGCGTGCATGTGGCGGAAACGTATGGCTTAACCCGTTTAATGCCGAGTCGCCGCTGAGAGTTTGGGATCCCGATCCGCGAGATTTGACCTGTCCCTTGTTTCCCGTTTCGCTTCGTTAGCTCGCGGAAGAGAGCTTCGTTATCAAAATCGACCTTTTTATGCATTTTTACGGAGCGAGTATTTGTTACCTCGATCTCAGAATGAATTCGTGCCACAACCGAGCAACCTTGGAAAATCCAAGCTATGATGATGGGAATTCTCGATTCAGGCATTCATGCCGCCCAAAACGGCGGCGACGCCTGGAAATATTTACTCATCCCCCAGTGCTGCAATTGCGGAGAACATGAGCATCAAAGGGCTGGCGGCGCAGTTTCAGCGTGAATTGAGGCTACAATGAGCACGACGTTCCTCCACACTGGGGATTGGCAACTGGGCAAGTCTTTCGCCGCAGTCGACGACGTCCAGAAGCGTTCCCTGATCCAGCAGGAACGGATCAACGCCCTCGGACGTGTGGCACAAGCCGCTCACAGTCACGGCGTAGAGTTCATCGCCGTGACCGGCGACCTCTTTGATTCGCCGAGAGCCACCAAAGCGACCGTCTCCGCCGCATGCGCCGCAATCGGAGCGATAAACCTGCCGGTCTTCGTCATTCCAGGCAATCACGACCACGGCGGCCCCGGGAGCATGTGGGAGCAGCCGTTTTTTCAGCACGAACGCGATCAACTCGCGGCGAACCTCACGGTCTTGCTAAAGCCCGAGCCTGTGGAGCTTGAAGGTGCTGTTCTGTTCCCGTGCCCTCTGCTGCGCCGACACGAATCGGCTGATCCCACGGGATGGCTGCGTCCGATGCGAGCGGAATTGGATCTATTCGGGGACAAGCCGCGAGTCGTGCTGGCTCATGGCAGTGTGCTGGGCTTCGGATTACAGGAGGACGAGGAGGTCGGAGGCGGCCCGAGCAATCAGATCGATCTTTCGCGGCTCCCTGCCGATTTCGACTACATCGCGCTGGGCGACTGGCATGGGACCAAGCAGGTGGGCGCAAAAGCTTGGTATGCCGGCACACCCGAATTGGATCGCTTCCCGCGGGGAACAGAGAACGAACCGGGATACGTGCTGATAGTCTCGGCGCAGCGCGGCGCACCGCCCCAGGTGACGCCTGCGCGAGTCGCGCGGCTTGGCTGGCACCAACTTGCTTTCGAGTTTTCCGACGACGCCGGACTTACACGGCTCGAAGAGCAAATCGAGGCGTTGATCGGCGGCCGCGCGCAGCAGGACTTGCTGTCGCTGGAATTGCGCGGCTCGCTTGGGATCGAGGCGACGACTCGGCTAGAGCAAAAGCTCGAGGCGTGGCAGGCGCGGCTGCTTCGGATGAAGCTCATCAACCAAACCGTCGTCGCGCCGTCGCCCGAGGAGATTGATGCCCTCACTCAGCGGAGTTCAGATCCGCTAATCGCCCGGGTGGCAGCGAAGCTTGTTGCGAGCGCCAGCGGGGCTGACGAAGAATCCCTCTGCGCCCGTATCGCGCTGCGCGAATTGCACGCTGCTTGTCGCGAAATTTGAGACATTCTCTATGCGCCTTCTTTCGATCAGCGCCCGCAACTACCGCGTTCTTCGTGAGGTGACGGTCCAGCTGGATCCAGAGCGAACGCTGATCGGAGGTCCGAATGAATGCGGCAAAAGCACCCTGATCGAGGCAGCGCACCGCGCGCTTTTTCTGCGGGCAAAGACGACCGGCGAAGCGCAAAAGAGGATGATCTCCCGGAATCACGGCGGTCAACCCGAGGTGGAGGTCTGTTTGGAGACTCGCGGGCGCGTATACCGTCTCCTCAAACGGTTCAGCGGCGTGAACGGCACCACCACACTTACTGAATTGGACGGCTCCACGTGGTACGGGGACGAAGCGGAGACGCACCTCGCGGAACTCCTCGGCGTCGACGCGACCGGCGGTGGACGAGGCGTCGGTGACCGTGCCGCGCATCAGTGGGCGCACCTATGGGTCTGGCAAGGCTGCGCCGGAAATGACCCGACGGAATACGCCAACACGCAGTGCGCCGAGCTCCTCGCGCGTCTCCAGGGGGAAGGCGGAGCCGCAGCCATGCAGTCAGAACGCGACGCTCGCGTCGCGCGCGCGATGGCGCAACGAACCGAAAGTCTGTTTAACCGGAACGGCGATCCTAAGGCAGGCTCAGAGCTGGCAAGCGCGATCGCCAAGGAACTTGCCGCTGCCACCACACTCGCCGCAGCGCAGCAAACGCTCGCATTGCTCGAGCGAGCTGTGACGGACTTCCACGAGGCCGAGCAAACCATTCAGACGTCCGAGGCGGCGTTGGCAAACTCCGGTCGCGAACAGGCAACGGTGAGAGCTCAGCTTGACCGTGTGGGCGTTTTACGCGGTGAGGAGCAGACGCAGGCTCTGGCTGCAGCGAGTGCAGCCGAAAAACACGAGACCCTCAAGCAGGCCGACGCGCGCATCCGCGAGTTGCGTCAGAATATCGAGAAGCATGCGGCCGCGCTCGCGCCCAAGGAAGCCGGCACACAACGCCTTTCCGGCGAGGAGACCGAGTGCCGAAAGCGCGATACTGCTGCGGACGAGGAATGGCAACAGGCGGCGTCGAAAGTGCGCGTTGCGCGCCTGCGGAGCGATCTGGCCGGGGCGCACGTACGGCGGATTGAGAAAGCAACCCAACGCGATCAGATCGGAAGAAGGCTCGATCAGGTCTGCGGATTACGCACCAACCTCGCTACGCTCGAAGCCGGCCTCGCTCAGATTCCGGTGATTACCGCGCCGAAGCTGAAGACGCTGCAAAAGCTCGACGGCGAGTGCTCCAATGCCGACGCCGCGCTGGAAGCGATGGCGGCCGGTCTTGAGGTCATCGCCAGCGATGCTGTGGTGC
>CAZMNG010000686.1:0-3189 GCA_964567505.1 uncultured Chthoniobacterales bacterium | reverse complement strand
AGCATGCTATTTGCGCCCATACGCGCCATTGTATGCGCGATCCGCTTTCGCCGCCCTTCCACGTGAACCTCATCTACGGACTGCGCTTTTTCCAGGTGACAGTGCTCTGCCCTTTCCTGGATCGGCAAGAGCCCTTGGTAGCTCGCTCGATACCGCCGTGTTTTGAAGCCTCGCCGGTGGTGGCTAAGCCACCTCGCCGAAATGTCCAAACTGCAGGGGATTACGAAGTAATCCTGACTGAACCAGCTCGCGACGACCTTAGTGAAATCGTCGCTTTTATCGCTCAAGACAATCCTCAGGCGGTCACCTTTCGTGATCGTTCGATTGCGGAAGCGATTACCGCTGTTTAGATTCACCGCGGATGGAAATCCGGTAGGAGATACCTGGCACTTAAACTTGGAAGATGCCAAGCACCAAGCAGAATTCGAATTTGATAACCTCATATCTTCGTGGGGCGAGGTCCCATCTGACGTGACAAATGTGGTGTCGTTTGCCCTCGAAAAATACTTCTGAGCGGGTTAGCGGTTGCTTGTTACGAGCAGCCCGGCACACCGGGCCGCGTCGCCGGCTGCTCGCGATTTACAATCAAACTTTTTGGTTTTTAGAAAATAGTTGATCCAACTTGTCTTCATAAGAGTGGTAATTCAGAACGTCGTACAACTGCACGCGTGTCTGCATCTGATCGACGACCTCCTGTTGAGTCCCTTTGTTCCGGATCGTTTCGTAGACGCGAACTGCGGCTGCACTCATCGCGCGAAATGCGCTTAAGGGATATAGGACCAGGCGGACTCCAGCCTCTCTGAGTTCTTCAACCGTGAATAGCGGCGTCAGTCCGAACTCTGTGATATTCGCCAAGACCGGCACCGAAACCGCCTTGGTAAAGGCCCGGTAGTCTTTCAACGTATACAATGCCTCCGCGAAGATCATGTCTGCACCTGCCTCGACGTAAGTTCCGGCTCGATCGATGCCTGACTGCACTCCTTCCGAAGCAACTGCATCGGTGCGAGCCATCACCACAAACTGATCGTCAGAGCGGGCATCGACTGCGGCCTTGATTCGATCGACCATTTCTGCCGATGAAACGATTGCCTTGTTCGGGCGATGCCCGCATCGCTTGGCTTGCTCTTGATCCTCAAGGTGACAACCCGCGGCTCCAGCGCGGATCAATTCCCGAACGGTCCGGGCGATATTGAATGCGCTGCCCCAACCAGTGTCCGCATCGACGAGCAAGGGCACCCGGGTCGCAGCCGTGATTCGACGCACATCTTCACAAACGTCGTTCAAGGTCGTGATCCCGAGGTCCGGCAATCCAAATGAGGCATTTGCTGCTCCCGCCCCGGAAAGGTAGAGTGCCTTAAATCCCGCGCGCTCGGCCAGTCGCGCGCAATAGGCATTGATTGTGCCGACTACCTGCAGTGGGACCTCTTCTTCCACCGCTTTTCTCAGATTCAGTTCAAGAGACATAATTTAAACCGTTAACGTATGTTTTGTGATGGTGGCAGTAAAGGCCCGATACGCTCCCATCGAAATTACTTTGTTTATCTTGGCGCAATAGGTTATAGCTATTGCCGTTGCTCGCCTATGGAACTCCGTCACGCACGGTATTTTGTCGCCGTTGCCGAAGAACTAAATTTCCGGCGTGCGGCCGAACGAGTTCATCTGGCGCAACCGTCGCTGAGCACACAGATTCGCCAACTGGAAGAAGACGTTGGAGCTCAGTTGCTCGAGCGTGATAGTCACAAAGTGCAGTTGACCCCTGCCGGCCGGAGCTTTTTGGAGGGTTGCCGAAGGCTGCTTCAGGATGCGGACGATTACGCCAGAACTGCACGCCGCATTGCACGCGGGGAAAGCGGACCGCTCTCAATTGGCTTTATCCATCCCTCGCCCACGGACTCCTTCCAAGCGTCCTGCGTATCTTCCGACAACGATTCCCGGACGTGCAACTTTTCCTGAGCGAAATGGATTCGACGGCTCAAATCGAACAGATCTCCAGCAACCGCATCGATCTTGGGTTTATCGGGTTCGGTCTACCGAAAGACATTCCGGAACTGGATATCGTCGTAGTGGCCGAAGAACGATTGGTCGCAGCCATCCCTCAGGATCATCAACTGGCGCATAAGACGCGCAAATCAATCCCGCTCAAAGCGTTTTCGGATGAGCGCTTTCTACTCGGTTCGCGCGCGAACGCTCCAGTCTTCAATCCCTGGATTATCGTCTTATGCCAGCAGGCAGGATTTCAGCCCCATGTGGTCCAGGAATCCGGGCAACCGATCACCGTCCTGAACTACGTCGCGGCAGGTCTCGGCGTTACCATCTTACCCGCTCAGTTCAGCCGGTTAGCGACCGCCGGAATCTGTTTTATACCGCTTTCTCGACCGACACCTAAATACCGGTACTGTGCCGCTCGCATGCGGAACAACCGAAATCCGGCCCTGTCACATTTTATCGGAGTCGCTTGCGAGGTCGGCAAAGAAGTCGGGCTACTTCGCCAGGCGAGACCTAAGTAAGTCAAGAATGAGCTTGGACTAAACTACAGGACGCTACTCTCCCCATCCGATAAACCTTGCCGTGTAACCGTCCCAGCGAGCCACCGATCCACGTGGAGGCAAATCTACCGATGCGTATCCGAAATTGCTGACAAATCTATTCGTTGCGGTGTCGTAAATCATGATGCATGACGCGTTCAGGCTGGAGTATGTGTCAAAGAAGCTGGTGGTTGTCTCAGAATTAATTAATTTTGCATATAATCCCTGATTGACGTCCCCCTGGTCAACGCTCGTAGTGCCAACTGCCAAATACTTCGTTGGGCTTTTAAAACGTTGAGAATTCTTTTGCCAATATCGTTGGGCTCGTTGTTGAGCTAACTGAATTTCGTTTGGGGTCGGATAATAGGTATCAAATGCGTAGTCTCGATTCGACACAATTTCGGAGTTGGCGCACCCCAATAGTGACAGACACAAGCATATTGATAAGATTTTCACCGGCATCGCAAGTACGATCTTACACACCTTCGAATTTGATTTCAAAGCAGGAAAAAAAGGACCTCGTGCCATGGAATTGCGTACGCTTGGTAGCGCAGGATTAGTGGTGTCTCGCATGGGCCTGGGGATGGCAGCGCTGGGCCGCCCTGGGTATATCAATCTGGAGCATGCCCATGATCTTGCTTGCAACTACGATCAAGCGGCGATG
>CAZMNG010000685.1:0-3190 GCA_964567505.1 uncultured Chthoniobacterales bacterium | reverse complement strand
CCAGGGCGGCGAAGGGTTCGCGGCGGAACGCGAGTTCATTGCTGGGTGCATCTCGCAGTTATGCGAGATTGTCGTTCTGGCTTTTTCCCCGGAAAAGGTTGTCATTGGGGGCTATATAACTGACACGCTTCTGAAGAGGGTTCACTCCATTTTCAACAGTGATTTGAAGGGCTGCCCTTTTTATCCAGAGAGAAAAAAAGCAGATTTCATTGAGCGGAGCCCGAACTCCCCGGACGAAATCGCGGCTCTTGGCGCCGCCCTCCTCGCCCACAAAGGGTTAATGAAGCAGAGAAAATGAGTACGTCTTCGGAAAAGGTACATAGGCATCGCGGTCGACCTCACGCGGCTACCACTGATCACGATTTGGCGGATGCCCGTGCAAAGCGTTTGTCTGGTCAAGTATTTGAATCCTATGCGGATTTCAGAGCCAGAATTCGAAGTAAAAACTCAGATGAAATTGTACATGATACTACTGTAGAATGGCAACCTTCGACAACAGCAACGGGAAAGCCACTTGAAAAGCTATCGCCCGAAGACGAAGGAAATGTGCCGAATGACTCGAAGCAGCAGAAAATACTAGACCAAATCAAGCGTGAAATTGGGGTTGTAGAAGCTGCGAGATTAATCCTGGAGCGCGCGTCTCCTGAGGATCGTGCTCAGGTCGCGGGCATGGCTTTGGCTGACCCCAGCACCGCACCTAATGCAAAAACGTTGGAAGCATTGAGTTGGCCTCCTTTTCCGAGGCTCCCTCCGAAGAAGGTTGCCGCTATAATCCAGCAGGGGAAGAAGCGCTCTTGGAACGAGCGCCGGGAGTTCGGCTATGAGTGGCGGACGAACGTTTTCGAATTCGTCAAGAAGGAATACACAACTTGGATTCCTGGTCTTACTCAAGCGCACATTAAAGATGCGGACATACACCTTTACCGCATTTTCACGAGATGTGTGAGCGAGGGAGGCTTGCCGGAATGGCTCGACGTTCCCAGCGAAGTTGACGCGGAGCTAAGACAAATTAGCGATCCGGTTGATCGCCTCTTGAGGCTATTGGTCAGAGAGTTCGAGCGGAGCCGAATGCAGGCAAGCCGGGCGGCACCTAAATAATATTTGTTCGAACGGTTGCCTTTTTGCCGCAACTATGCGATGGTCACTGTCGAATGGTGTTCCGTGGGCCATTCGATCTGGTGGTCATGGACCGCGTGAGTCGGCAGCAATCACTTCTTAAAAAATTGAACTGGCACGGTGTCCTTCGTGCCGGAGGCAGGACACTTGTGTCACTCGTGACAACGGAAGGGATTTCTATGCTTCGCAACGATCACCAAATCCAACAGATCGAAACCGAGGAGACGCCGTCAAAGGCAGAGAATTCGCGGGCCGAGCGCGTGGAAAGCACGCCGGCACCGCAGCCGTTTGGACCCTGCGACACTCCATCCGCAGAGTCGTCGCGCGTTACCATATCCTGGCACCCCAGCAGACCTCATGAGTGGGTGCTGAATTTTACGACCGATACTTACAGCGTCTGCGAGAACTACAGCTGCCTTTGGGCGGCATTACAGCGGGGTGACGACCTCAAGAAAGGAACACTGACGCCTAGCGTGTCAAAATACCTGACGAGCCCGCCAGACTAAAGGCCAAGCAAGACAGAACTAATCGGTGCGTCTCTAGTCGTGTCTCCGTCGCCCTGATGAGCAAGCGCCTTCCTAGGGAACGAAGGGGGTAACTAAAACCGATGCGACCGCCTTCGCGCATAAAGAAAACCAATGCAAGACTGTCTCATACTCAGAAGCATTCCGCGCGGACAGACAAAGCGGATGCTTCGCATAAATTTAGGATCGGCGACCCCGTAGTCGTCTTCGCCCTTAGCGCATCCGGCCGTCCCTTTATCGAAGGCCGTGCGCAGGTCGAGGCACGGTGTACGCGCCGAAATCATTTTCGCGTTCGCTTCTGCGGTGAAAGTGTGAGCCGTACACGGTTCATCCATCCGGACTGGCAAGCAGAGCCGGAGCGTTCTCTCGCGCTTCTGATCGAATTCTGGGAATCGAGCGCGGAGCCATCGCCTTTCGAAGATTTCTTTCCTGATGACAACGTCTGAGCAAAGGGAGAGCACTGCCGATGGATATGCTCCACACTCAGACTGTCACCAAGGCCGGCCCATTCACGAAATTTCTGCTGATGATCGCTGGGGTCGATGAAGCCACCTTGGCGCATTGTCCTCCCCATGATTGGGGCGTCGCCCGCGCGGTCGGGGTGATCATGATCTGCGTCTGGCTCTATCAGGCCACGGTGTTTTCCGTCGTCTGTCATCGCCTGTTCGCGGCGCCGGGACAAATCCGCCCCGATCTGGTGCTGGCGTCGATGTTCATCGCTACCTTCATTATGATGATCGACTCCTACATGGTCATGCGTTCGAATTGGCACCTCTCCGGCATCGCAGAATTAAAGCGGGGTGGCCTTGATATCTCCGGCGGGCCCCTCGCGCGCATCAAGGCCGCTTTCTTCCTCACCATCCGTATCCTGCTGTCGATCGCCCTAGCACAACTGACGGCAATCTTCTTCTCGCTCATCATTTTTGATACCGACATCGTGCCGCGGATCGAGAGCATTTATCAGCAAGCGAATGCCCCACTGATCGCCGCCACCACCGCGCGGGTCGATGCCGAAATCCAGCGCGCGACCGAGGCCGTGACGGCGGCCAGCGCGCAGGTCGATGGTTTGTCGGCGCAAATCACGGCGCTGCGGCAAAATACGATCGATCCTTCGGCGAACGATCCGCAGCTGCAGCAGGCCCAGCAGGAGATCACGCAGCTCTTGGCCGAAAAGGCCAAAGCCGATGAGGAGCTGCGCGCGGCCGAAACCTTCGCCTCCAATGAGCTGGCCGGAGTCAAAGGCGCTTCCGGCAATTCGGGCCGGGTCGGGCATGGCGCCATCTATCAGGCGGCCGTGGAGCGAGTCGCTAACGCCAAAGATCACGCCCAGGAAGCCGCCCGCGCGGTGGAGGCCGCGCGCGCCCGGCTCGACGCGCTGCACAAACAACAGGCGTCGGCAAATAGCGCGACGAAACAGCGGTCTCAGGACCAGCTTCCCGGTTTTGAGAATGCCCGCGCTGCCGCAGACGCCCGGCTCGCGAGCTTGAAGGACCAGCTCACAAACCTGAATAGGGGACGTGACGCCGCCATCCGCAACGCCGTCGAGCAAG
>CAZMNG010000684.1:0-3193 GCA_964567505.1 uncultured Chthoniobacterales bacterium | reverse complement strand
ACAAAATTCGACCTCCTCGCTCGGCAAGATGAGCTGCGGGCGTTGGCCGGGAGCTTGAGCATTTACCTCCTGCTCTTCGGGTTGAACGTAGGTTGGGTTTGTCATAAGCCAATGCTCTCTTGCGGGTTGAAGTAGTAGCAAACCTGTCGGGCGCCATTCTCTCTGCGTCCGTCCGGAACTCGGACGAATTGATTCCGGACCCAGGTCGCGCGGTCGGCGCCGAGGCTTACCGCGTAGCGCATAAATTCCAATCGCTCCGCGAGCAAAAGTTCGAACACCCTGTACCAGCCGTGAAGTGATTTGCCGCCGGAATGGGTGACAAGGACCAAAGGCGCTCGGCTAGCCAGGTGCATGTGCAGCGCGGCGCATGCGTCGACAATTTCAATTTCGCCGGCTTGCCAATTGCGTACTAAGGGTGCCCAGACAGAATCGCTTTGCCCTCGCCTGGTTTTCACGGTGAAGTCGAATTCTATGACCTGGTACACCTGGTGCGCGGTCGCCCTGAGCGTGTGCTCGCTTTCTTTTCCTTCTTTTGTGAGCCCCTTCAGCGCAAGCATTGGATTGGGCACAATCAAAGACAGCTCTGCTAGCCGGCCGCGCCAGACTTCACGTCGGCGCGTGGCAAAAGCACTTCGGCTTCTACCGGCACATAAAAGCGGATTACCGGGAAAAAGGACGTCAACGATTTCCTCCGCATGCGGTTCTGTGTCGTCGAACCTGCGCGGCGAGCGCTCGATCAGATCCGCCAGGCCGGCACCAGCTTTGACGATCTTCTGGATTTTTAAAAATCGTGCACCTGGCCATTTGGAACTTGCCTTCCGCTGGTCTGGAGCTGTTGTGGCCAATCGATTGATTGGCACCGGCTCGCAGCAGTCGTATTGCGGGTCTCCTCGGTGATTGATCAGGTCCCCGCGCGGGCGATTGTGTTTGGCACACGCAGCCGATTCAATCTTGTGCTCAAGCTCGGCCTGGCTCCATTCTGGTTTGCATTTCTGGTTGTAGCGCTGCAGGAATGCTAGCGCCTGTTCGCAGTTCAGGGCGAAGCCATTAACGAGCGCGCAGGCCACGGCGAAGGTTTGATTGTGTCCGCCCTGGCCGGAGATTGCGCGTGGGCACGCGGCGATGTATCGCTCGACCCGCTCTCCGAGCGAAATCGGTTGAGATCCGGTCATAGCTCTTCATCCGAAATGCCGGAAAGTTTGGCAGCCGGCTGTGGGTGCCGGTCTTGGAACGGTTGAATTCGGACTGAAAGGAAGACGTCGCCGTTGCGCGTCCGGCGCTTCCACAAGGCAACCGAGACTTTCTGGCCGGTTTCAAGGACGCAAACACCGGCGTAATCAGGATGTTTCTCTAGAGTTTTCTTCTTATTTCTGAAAAGCGCTGCCCAGCCGCGTCGATCTTCCCAGTCTTTCGTCGTTGCTTCGCCGTTCATGTTCGGATCCTTTCCGGTGACGGCGCGCTCTGTGGGAAATTGATAAGCCCAGAGCTCCGGTCCGGGCGAAGTGCCAGGATCGTCTGCAACACATCGAGAGCGAGGAATTCGCGGCGGCGATGCCTGTGTTCTTTTGGCTTGTCGCTATCGCGAAAGCGTGGCGGAAAAGTTGCTGACCACAGCGACTTATGGTTTAATATCGGTGATCGGGAATCTGATCGGTTTTGACTCGCGCCGTCTTTTGAGGGAGACGGCGCTTTTTTTCGCGGTGGGCTGTTTATCGTGTTCATAAAATTAACGAATCCGTCCTTTGTAAGGGGCGCGCGGATCTAGCCCAGGCGCCTGGGCGAGCTTCTCCAGGTGCGCGATGAGGCTTTTCAATTCGACCAGGCGAACGCCGTAAGTCTTCCCACGCGGGATCAGGAGGACCGTTTTGAAATTCTGCATCTGGTCCTGGAGCCAGCTGCGGGCAAACGGGCCTTTCGGATAGACGAGTCTACTCAACCGTACGTAAGGAAGAGGCAACGGCTCGTCGTCACCGATCGCAAATTCCGGGACCTGTTCCTCCGGCAATTCGGCCGGCGGCTCGGGTGAATCGGGCGCTTTCATGTGGATGCCAAAACTTGCATCCACGCGAAATTCTTGTCGTGGGCTCTACCCTTTTTGAGTAGAGCCCTTGACACCGAAAGTCCTGTCGAAAGCCTCTATCAACAGTATGTCGTCCAATAGGTCTTCCTTGGTTTTTTTGATTAGAAATTCTCCACGTTCTGCCGCATTTCTCCATTCCTTGTCGCCGTTGTATAGGCCACGCTTAGCTTTCCGCAGCCCAACGGTGACTGCGGTAGCCTCAGCCGGCGTAAGCGTTTGCAAGAGGATGTAAGCAGTTATGGCATTGAGCTCTGCCTCGAATTTGCGCGGGTTGCTAGCCGCACCTTCGGGGCGTTTTGTTAGAGCTTTCGGTTCATGGTATTCTCGCGCGTAGGCTTCCCAGTGTTTATTCAGGTCCGTGAATGGCATACCGCGTCTGATTCTTAGGACCACGTAGGCTTCATCGATTTGTTCGTAAACCAGCGGCTCATCATTTGCGGCACATTGCCGAAAAACCTCGTAGGCTTCCTCAGGGATGGAGCGGGCCGCGATTTGATCAGCCATGATTTTTTGAAGCCCTGCCGGGGTCAGCTCAGGGTGTGCTTGGCGCCGGATCGCGTCTGGGATGTTCAGATATGGTGTGCCAGGCCACTGCGGATATTTAGTTTGCCAGTCCGTGGGCAATGTGTCAGCGAATGATGGGTCTTCGTAATATGCCCTGCGGCGGCACTCATACTTAAGGCGAGTGAAACGTTCCTCCGCGGGACAATTTTTAGTGAAAAAGTCCCACTGGTTTTGCGGAGGAATCGGAGGGAACTTTGGTTGAGATCCGAGCAAGTCCGTGATATCTGGCATTTTGAAAAAGCGGGCGCCGACTGGGTTAGTGAGTCGGAAAGCTTTCGCCTTTGCTCGGTCGGCGCCTTTTCATTTTCGAGTAATAACTCCCGGCTTCCAAGCCGAATCGAGCAACACGTGCTGCTAGCAGTCGCTAGCCGTTACGGGTCCAGGCCGGACGCAACTGCTTATGGTGGAGGATCGTCGAGATCGTCGAGGATGTCCTCAATGTTGTGAGTACCGCACTCGGCGCAGCTGCACCAGAGTACCAAGTCCTTGAGTCGTGGGTCGACCCAGTTGTTGCACTTCATGCACAGGATAAGGCCGCCCTCGGTGGTC
>CAZMNG010000683.1:0-3201 GCA_964567505.1 uncultured Chthoniobacterales bacterium | reverse complement strand
GTTCGATCATCCCATCTTTTTCCAATCCATCAAGCAAGCCGGAAATAGTTGCCCTCGTCACACCCGTTTTATCAGCGAGACTCGCCGGTGTCGCGTCCCCGTCATGGCATTTCGTGAGCATCATCAGTAGATTGAATCGCCCGTGTCGCGTGCCGTAGGAATTCAGAACCTGCTCGTCCAGGGCGAGCAATTCATCGCCGGTACGCAACAACTGAAGGTAGGTATAGCAAGCCGCCGCATCCAGGCCCGGGTAACGTTTGGCTTCTTCGAGGAAGACTTCGTACTTCGGCAAGCCGCGCAGCAGTGTGAGGGAACCGGGCATAATGTTAATGTCCCTAATAATTAGGTACCTAATAAGTGTCAAGGATTTCTTTAGGGATCCGATCCGGAGAGGGCGGCTGGCGTTCTGTTTAACGTTTCTGGAGATGAATCGACAGCAAGGCGATATCGGCGGGGGTGATACCGCTGATTCGGCCGGCCTGACCGAGCGTCGCGGGCCGGACCTTGGAGAATTTTTGGCGCGCTTCGGCGCGCAGACCGCGGATATCGTCGTAGTCCAGAAGACCGGGGATGTCCCTGGATTCGGCGCGCTCGGCACGGTGGATCGTCTCCTCTTGCCTCTTGATATACCCTTCGTATTTGAGATCGGTTTCGACCTGCTCCCAAACTTCAACTCCAAATTCATCCAGAAGCTCTTTCGGGAGCCGGCGGAAATCGAAATCGGGTCGGCGAAGAAGCTGGTCGACCCGAGTCTGGTCGACTCTGAACCGTGTGGCGCGTTCTTTAGCCTGGGTGATTCCCTCGATCTTCCGGGAAACAGCCGCCCAACGTGCACTGGGGACAAGACCGTGTTTGTATCCTTTCGGGCTGAGCCGGATGTCTGCATTGTCCTGGCGCAGCAGGAGACGGTATTCAGCCCGGCTCGTGAACATCCGATACGGTTCCTGGGTCCCGCGAGTCACGAGGTCATCGATCAATACGCCGATATAGGCTTCGGAACGACGCAGGACGAACGGGTTTCTCCCCAATATTTTGAGCCCGGCGTTAGCGCCAGCCACAAGGCCTTGGGCCGCGGCTTCCTCATACCCGGAGGTTCCATTGATCTGGCCGGCGAAATAAAGGCCGCGGATTCGGTGGGTCTCAAGGGTCGGATGCAACTGGGTCGGTGGGCAGTAATCGTACTCGACAGCGTAACCGGCCCGGATAATCTCCGCTTCTTCCAATCCGGCGATCGAGTGAATAAAATCGTACTGAACTTCGAACGGAAGACTGGTGGAGAGCCCATTGACGTAGAATTCGCGGGTATGCCGTCCTTCCGGCTCGAGAAAGAGTTGATGCTGGTCTTTTTCCGCGAATTTCACGACTTTATCCTCAATCGACGGGCAATACCGCGGCCCGACTCCTTCGATCCGGCCTGAGTACATCGGCGATTTGTCAAGGTTCGCACGGATAACGTCGTGTGTCCGTGAGTTCGTATGCGTGATCCAGCAAGGAATTTGTTCCACGTGGAACATATCGCCACTGCACCGGTTCAACGTGAAAAGATCGTCCGCGCTTTTTCCTGGCTCAACGGCGCTAAACGAAAAACGAGGCGGCGGTTGGTCCCCATCCTGCCGCTCGCACCGGCGAAAATCGATCGACCGGCCGTTCACCCGGCAAGGTGTCCCTGTCTTGAATCGCCCAATCTCAAAACCCAACTCGCGCAAATGATCGCTCAGTGTCGAAACGCCGTCCCCCATCCTGCCACCGGCCTGGTTCCTCAACCCAACATGCAGCAGTCCTCGCATAAAGGTGCCGGTGGTAATCACAACCGATTCCGCCCGGATTTCCAGGCCCAGACCCGTCGCAATTCCTTTCACTGCCCCATCCTCGACCACGACCCGGACGACGTTGCCCTGCAACAGGTCAAGATTCGCTTCCGCCTCCAGCACGGCCTTCATCCGGAACTGGTACGCTTTCTTGTCGCACTGTGCGCGCGGCGCCCGAACACTTGGGCCCTTGTTCCCATTGAGCATCCGGAATTGGATTCCAGTCGCGTCGGTGTTTAAACCCATCACTCCACCCAAAGCATCGATCTCACGCACCATGTGCCCTTTGGCCAGCCCGCCGACTGCCGGGTTGCAGGACATCTGGCCGATCGTATCGAGATTCTGGGTCAGCATCAGTGTGCTGCACCCCAACCTGGCCGCGGCCATTGCCGCTTCAATCCCGGCGTGACCTCCACCGACCACGAGCACCTGGTACCGTTTTGGGAACACGAACATAGAGCACCGAACCGTTCCCCAAAACCGGCGCAAAATCAATCCCTCTACAATACGAACCAACTGACTGCAAAAATGTTCCACGTAGAACAATGTCCAGACGGCAGCACGTTCCCCACTGTACAACCAACCCTGTCCTAGCATTTGCCCAGCCTAACTCTTGATCCCCTGCTCCCGTGGTTCCCGACTCAGTCACAACCCAATCCCCACCCTTCGATTCCTGCCCCCAAAGCCGTGCGCCCGGTTCTTTCGCGTGACATTTAAACGCCTTTCCGGCACAGTCTGTTAACCGCCCAAAGCCATGGCCAAATCCTTAGAAGCTTCACCCATGAAGTCTCTCGCCGAGGAGCTCGATTTCGTCCGCAAATCGTTTCGCGAATCCGTCCAGGTCTATTCTGCCCGCATCGAGACCGACTTGGCCCAACTCCGGGATACTGTGCTCGAACAGATCAAAAACCCTAACCTGCAGGCCGCCAAAATTCGCGATCTCCGCGACATGATCACTCTGTGCCGCACCTTGGATCTGAAACCGGATAAGGGTCGTCGCAAAGATCTCAAAAAAGTCGAGACCCTCGTCGAAGAACTCCATCTGATGATCCGTAACTGGTCGTGACCTCCCTTCGACCCGCGTTTCGACGATTTCAGGCGTCCAAACCGAATCCCGGTCTATCCCTACCCATTCCATCCAGGAGGGATCGGTGCGCAGCCGGTAAACCCGGCTGGCTGCACTTGCCAACTTCATAACACAGAAATATACTGTTTGTCCCATTTATTTGTCACCTGGGGATTGCTTTTTTAATTCCCATTGATTTCGTTGACACGTTGCCAGACTATTTTCGCGGTTATGCTTCCTGCTCTGATACTTATTTTGGCTGCCACTCTTTACCGGATCTCCTACGCCTTGGCAGGTTCTCCCGGGGATTGGACCAACTTCTCCCCG
>CAZMNG010000682.1:1868-3206 GCA_964567505.1 uncultured Chthoniobacterales bacterium | reverse complement strand
ACCTACGCTATCCAGACACATCTGCGCAATGACGGAACGATCTACAAAGACCTCTACTTTTCCACCTCGGCGATTCGGGACCGGGCAAATTGGATGCGAGACAATCTCTCCTGGCTAGGGGACAAGACCCTTCAAGATATTGTCATACCCGCAACGCACGACGCCGGCATGTACCGGGCGGATGATTTTGGAATTTTGGCGCTCACGCAGGATCAATCGGTCTACGATCAGTTGCGCGGCGGGGTACGATATTTCGATTTGCGAGTTCTGGCCGGCAACCCGCAATACATCTATCATGGATCCTCGTGGACGAAGGGCCCACCCCTTCACGAGGTCTTGCATGACGTAAAGAGGTTTATGCAGGAAGGCCACCAGGAAGCTGTCATGCTGCTGTTTTCGCACTTCAAAGATTTTGCGGACTGTACGACTGACCGGCTGAGCCCGGAGTACTCGACCCTCGTTTCCTCGCTGTTCAACACGTTAGGTCCGTGGTTGTACTATAATACCACCGGCGACGTGCGTCCGGCGCATGTGCCTTTGAGCGAAATGTTAAGTGGCGGCGGCAAGGTGATTGCACTTGTGCAGGGCAACTGGGCCAGCGTCTTATGCCAACCGGAACCTTATATCTTTGTTTATAAGGACTGGAGCGGAGAAGCGCTTCATCTTGGCCTGTTCAATGTGTTTGACATGTATAGCGACATGCGTGACTACGACTCCATGCGTGGTGACCAATTCCAGAAATATGCTGTTTACAACGGGAGAATGAAGTGGGCTCCGTCTATCGAATGCGACTTATTTGTGTTCTCCTGGACACTCACACCCATCGCCGTAGAGGATGTCCAGAGTACCTCCGAAGAGGCAAACCGTAATCTTGCCAACGAGATGAATAGTGTTCACCGGAACCCATACGGATTCATCCCCAATATGTTATTTGTAGACTATTACCAGTACGCGAGGGTAACGGATACAGCCATCAGCATGACAGAACGCTTTCTCAACCATACCTTTTCTAATTTCACCCTGGTCAAGGGATCCAGCAAGAAAGTTTATGTTGTCTTAAGTAATTATCGACATTGGATTCCAGACGAGGTGACGTTTGACGCGATGGGATTTAACTGGCATAACATTCTGTCGTTTTCCGACGACGTAGTGAATACCCTTCCTGAGGGGGTTCCATTTCCTTCCGTTTCACCGCAGTCTGGTCCTCTCAAGTATCCCAATGGCACCCTTGTAAAGGGATCCAGCCCGCAGGTTTATGTTGTTTTGAACGATGCTCGACATTGGATTCCAAATCCAGGCACGTTCGATGCCTTGGGATATAATTGGGAAAAAATTCTT
>CAZMNG010000682.1:0-1858 GCA_964567505.1 uncultured Chthoniobacterales bacterium | reverse complement strand
TCTTGTGCTTCCCGACAACGTGCTGAATAGCATCCCTGAGGGGCCTCCCTTTCCTTCAGTTGCGCGGTAGAGTCAACGACAAAGCAGCGGTAGTGCTCCTGGGCAGCAGTGTCGTCATCGAAGCCCAAGTTAAACGACAGCGGAAGGGAGATCATTGTCACAAAACCGAGTACAAGTACGAGGGGAGTACGAGGACGATTGAATGGGTAATATGCCGCCCCTGCGGGGCCGGCTCAGCGGTTGCCGGACGCGAAGAGGGAGCGTGTCTGAATCGATAGATAAGCGATCCGGCGGGCCGCCGTCGCCGCATTTTCATCGCAATCCTCCGGGCCGGAGTCAGCTGGCTGTTATTCGGTCCGGCGGCTGCCCATAAGCATTAACTTAACGCGAGGCGCTCGAGAGGGGGGCGAATGGCTTTTGCCCCGGAGGGACAGAGCCGGGCACGAAGTGCCTGGCCTGGAGTTTGGAGATTTCGAATGCCAAAAGCACGCTCCGTAGAAGCGAAATCTTTTTCGATCTTAACGCAATTTACGCTTTGGTCGTATTGGCCAAATAGCGTTGCGGTAAAGTAGGGATGCTCGAAACGCGAGAAGGGCTCAGACCCAGCTCCTCGACGAGATTCTCCTCGATGACATGGCCGCCATCCGGTTCGGCCCTCTGCAGACGCACCAATATCCGAAACGCTCCAACGTTGTGAATCAACATCTTTCGTTTCAAAAAGATTTGACACAATCAACATTGCACCTTGAGATTTTCTGACGCTCACCTCGGGTGGTCCAGCAGTGCTCAAATCGAGTGATCAAGGATCGCTGGTTCGAGCGATAGCGGTAAATAATCGTTATTGCTAGTATTCTCGCAAGATGAACACCGATCTTTGGTTTCTGATTGCCTTCAGCGCCGTGATGCTCTGTGTACTGGCAATCGATCTTTTTGCCTGCCAGCGCAAGGCGCACGTCCCCACCATGAAGGAAGCGGCGATCTGGACCGGCGTTTGGATCGCGCTATCCCTTGGACTCAATGCCGTTATCTGGCAGTGGAAGGGACCGGAAAAAGCGCTCGAATTTTTCACCGGTTATCTGGTCGAATATTCCCTTTCGGTTGATAACATCTTCGTTTTTCTACTGATTTTCTCCGCTTTTGGCGTTCCGCAACGGTATCAGCACCGGGTACTGTTTTGCGGGATATTAAGCGCTCTTCTGCTGCGTGGTTTCATGATCTGCGCGGGCATAAAGTTCATGGAATCATTTAGCTGGGCTTTCTACGTCTTTGGCGCGTTCCTCGTCTTGACTGGCGTGAAAATGATTTGGCACAAGACTGAGGAAGTCGATTTCGGTAACGGCTGGCCGGTGCGTCTGATTCGGCGGTTTGTGCCCATGACAGACCGCTACCATGGGTCAAAATTCTGGATCCGTGCCCAGGGTGGGCGCCGGATGCTGACGCCGCTCGCTCTTGTGCTGATTGTCATTGAATTGAGCGATGTGCTCTTTGCCGTCGATTCAATCCCCGCCATCCTTGGGATCACGCCGGATCCCTTGATCGTTTACACCTCCAATGTATGCGCGATCCTCGGTTTACGCTCTCTATACTTTTTACTCGCGGGTCTGATCGATCGATTCGTCTATTTGGGTCCGGCTCTTGCCGTGATACTTACTTTTATTGGTTGCAAGATGCTGTTGAGCGACATCTATCACATTGACACAGCGGTCTCACTTTCCGTTGTCGCCCTGGTGCTCCTGGCCGCGATTGGGTTTTCTTTGGTCGCAAACCGTCAATCTCCTGCAACTGCTGCGCCTGCCACGTAAGGACCAAGTTCCTTTATTCATTGGTACGCATTCCCAGGGCTGAAGCCCATCAGCGT
>CAZMNG010000681.1:0-3208 GCA_964567505.1 uncultured Chthoniobacterales bacterium | reverse complement strand
TGTAAACCAGCACCGTGGGCAGGAGAATCGTGGTTTTGCCGGAATAGTGGATAGCAAGCGCGTCAAGCCCACGTCGAAGCTTGAATGCGACGGTTTCGACGGCCGCCCTGCCGAGCAGTTCCGGATCGTGCAGGACGGAAACGACTATCGTTCCGGGCGTCAAGCCTGAACCGCCCCGCGGGTCAGCGGCCGCCTGTAGCACCGCCGCACGCAGCGCGGCGTCGAACTCGGTTCCCAGTGCTAATCCGTATCCGATCAGACCGTAGTCCGGTTGATAGAGGCGGACCGCGACCGCTTCGATAGGGCCAATATCCTCCGGCGCACCGGGCAATGGAAAAGCATCGACTGAGGCCGGAGCGCTTGCGCGTTCTTTTTCCTTCGATTGTTCCCGTTTACCCTGCAGTTCGTCGAACAACTGCCGAGCACGGGCTGTGATCCGGCGACCACACGCTGCGGTCCGCCACCAGGCTGCAGCGCGCTCCGGCGAACCATAGGGCAGCCAGGTTTGGCCCGGTTCGACGTATTTGAAGACATCGTGGCGGAATAGATCGTGGGGCTCGCCAGGCACAATGCCTGCATTGGTCACGCGCGCCTGGCGATATTGTTCCACCTCGCTGATGAAAGCCTGCGTGTTGGGCAGCGCGCCGCCCATCTTACTTGGAAATGCCCGGCTTCGCACCACAATACCGTAACGCTCAAAATCAAGCTCTTTGGGCTTAATCAGTTCGAGCGCGGAAAAAAAAGTGACCGCAATTTTGAGTTCTGGAAGGGTTTGGCCTGTAATGCGGCCATTCGCATCCCGCAGTGTCTCAATTGTTGCCGCAATCACGTCGGCACACGGCGCTGCCTCGTCCGGATTGAAATGCCAATATCCGCTGCGAGCAATTCGGTTATCGTTAGCGCGCTCACGAAAGCTGACAAAGACGCCTCCCGGGCAGGCATAGTTGCGATCCATTTGCAGGGGCGGCCAGGGCGCCAGACCGGTGGCAAGCCACGTGGCCGCTGAAAACCGGGCCAGCGCCGCCGGGTGCAAACCTTCGGGAGCTCTCACTTTGCCGGTAAGCGGGGCCGGCCGCCGTTCAGGCTTAGCCAGCGTGCGGGCCATCCCAAGATCGGACCAGACGTCCAGGATCGCTTCGGCCCGGTAGCCGGCCGAATTTGCCCAATCGAGGCCACCTCGATGCGGAAACTGCACCAGGGCGATCGCACCTTCGACTTCGCCTCCCTCATTCTCGATAGCCCTGATCGCTTCTGCGATGGAACTACCGGAGCTGACCGAGTCATCGATAATCACAACCGGGGCAGATTTGTCGAACGGCCCTTCCACCTGGCGGCAGGAAACATATTTTTTCCGGCTCTCGCGGATGCAAAGGCCAGTGTAGCGGCCTTCTCCGAGCAGGACGCACGCCGAGAGCAGGGGTATGCCGGTATAACCGATGCTTGCTAACTGGGAGGCCCTGAATCCGCGCAGCCGTTCCAGTATGCAAAGCCCAGCAAGACGCAATCCCGACTCTGTCAGGGTTGCGTTCCAGCTATAAAATGCCCACGGTGCAGGTGTCCCATCCTGATGCCGAATTGGCTGGCCGGCTGAGGCATAAAGGATGCCATCCCGGCTCAAACAGGCGGCCAGCTCTTCCCGGTTACGGCTCACGACGAAATGACCGCTCGATTATCCTTGGGCGCCCGTGGAAGCCCGGAGAGCAGCGATGCTCGCCTCGATAGAGCTGAGCCGTTCGAGGATCGCGCTGATATACTGCGTCAGCTCGCCGAATTCGGCTGGAGGAAGTTCATTCGGGGCACCGGGACCTGGACGATGGAGAATGAAATCTCGAAACTGGGGGATTTCGTGAGGATTAGGCCTTGGCGATCGCGGATTAAATTTTATGATTAGCAGCTCGGATTCGAGCGCGTGTACGCGGTCGCGCAAACGGAATAATTCGGTGACCGCCTCGCGGTCAAAGGCATACACCGGGCCTACAGGTAATTCCTCGACTCCCGGACGCGGAGGATGCACTCGTCCGCCGCCGCCCTCCACGGGGCCGACCGGCAATTCAACAATATGTTCTGGCATGGGTTGGCTTTCGTTCTGAGCTTTTAACAGAATGAGCTGAAAACTAATAGTGATACCAAATGCGAAAGCGACCCCGGATGCAACACGAAAAAAGCAGGGACTACCCGAAAGGAGTAATCTTGGTTATTTAGAGCTAATTAAGGTTTGCCCGCAAGTTGTCCGGGCCCATCCACGCCCAGGTTGAATTGAGCCGTAATTGGTCCTGTTTGAACCTGCCCAGTTCCGGAGTACAGATACTTCTGTAGTAACGCGACGCTGATTCACCTACCGCGCATGCTGGGAACACCGACCGATGTCCCGTCTCTCGTCGTGCCTTCAGGCGAATAGCACTTATAAATTACTCGTATCGTGCCAAAGAGCGATTGCTTCGCCACCATATAATCGTCATAAGATGGGGTCACGTCTTATTATACAACATTTCATTGAGTAGTTTTATCCTGTTCGCCAGGGTCTGACCGGTTTCGCTTGCTTGGCGAATCTGCGAATTGCGATTGTGACGGCCGGATATTGCATGTCAATACAAGTCATGGGTGCCAACCACCAGCGTCTTTACGATATCGCCGTCAATGTAGAACAAAACTCGCAGATCGCCTTCGATGACCACGGAATATATCGCTGTGCCGTAGTGCGCACTGAGCCGATGGATCTTGTGGGTGCCTAAGCGAGCGTCGAAGGGGTCTCTTCTAAAGATCTTCCAGACTCGGCGAACGCTCTCTTTCTGAGAATCGCTCAGGCCGTAGAAACCAGCCCAGAACTTTTCGGTGGCTTCGTAGCGCTAGGGCATTGGACGCCCGGAGGCTTTTCTCCCGCCATCACCCGTTCCATATCGACCATTTTTCCCCGAGCGGCATCGTCCATGGCCTCGCGGAATTCGGTGGGAATCCAGGATTCCTCGTTTTCGATCACGAGACGCACGACTTTAGCCCGCTCCTCCTCAGGTAGAGCCCTAATTTGCTCGATTACTTCTATGGCGCTCATCCTCGCAACAATAGGCCAACCGGACAGGAGGGACAGGTCAAATCTTGGAGGAGTTGTAATTGCTCGTCAGGGCTGTGGTTCCGATACTATTCCATAATTAATCGTCCTCGCCCTTATCGGCACTTATCGTGCTCGTGCTCGTGCTCGACCGGTGACCGA
>CAZMNG010000680.1:0-3209 GCA_964567505.1 uncultured Chthoniobacterales bacterium | reverse complement strand
GAAGCGCTTGCCGCTTCCGAAGTTATTATCACGTAATTAAGGGACAGGACACTAGGGCAGTCAGCTGATAATGGGATGGAAAATCCCGGTGAGAGTGAACGCTAAAAATAGTTTTGGAGCCTACGTCGGGAATCGGGTGTACCTATTTATCTTCAGGGATAATCGCATCGTATTCGAGGTTGATGATGAATCAGGGATGAACAGCGCTCTTTTGGAACCCTACGAATAAACACGGACCATAAGTACGAACGCCACGTTTTATGACCGACAGCCGCCACATGACTGGCGATAGCCCTGATTCGTCTCACGTGCTCTGATTTCTCTTCAGCTCCCCAATCCAGCCCTCGAAGCATGCCAGACTCTTTCACAATACGCATTTTCGTACCCGATGGAGACCCCGAATGGGTCCGGCTGATCGACCGCATGAATTGGACAGGATTGGGCATTGTCTTCCCGCGATCTAAATGGATGGAGGTCCGACAGCGTTCCGAGTTCAATCGAGCAGGCGTTTACATTCTGGTTGGCTATCAAGAAGATGACCTCCCCACTATCTATATCGGGCAAGCCGACGGCGTACGAAATCGTATCGAAAACCACTACCAGAACAAAGATTTTTGGGACTGGGGAATCATCTTCGTCTCAAATAGCGGCGGCCTTAATCGCGCCCATGTCACTTGGCTAGAGTACGCATTAGTGAACCGCGCAACGGAAACAAGCCGTTGTCGCCTCGAAAACGGGAATGCCCCTCAGGAGCCGGGTCTCACGGAGGCCGAGAAAGCGGATACTCAGGCATTCTTGAAAGAGATTCTTCAGATTCTACCTCTCGTAGGGCTTCGGGCTTTTGAATTTCCGAAGGCGGTCGCAACATCGAAGACCTCGACGATTCCCCCGCCGCCGCACAAACAACCCTCTCGGCAGCCCGACACCGTTATCGTCCCTGAACAAAAAGATGGTTTTGACAGAGTGTTTCTCTGAGAAGATTGCTGGTACGCCATCCGCATCTCAGGAGGCATGCTGGACAAAATCAAGTACGTCGCGGCCTATCAAACGCACCCAGTCTCAGCCATTACTCACTACGCGCCTGTTGACCGTATCGAACCCTACGGCGAAGGCGGCAAGTACAAATTAGTTTTTTCCGAGAAGGCGAAACCGATAGGGCCGATTCCCTACGGAGATGCACCCTCGGGTGCAATGCAGGGTCCACGGTACACCACACTCGTTCAACTAATCGCGGCGAAGAAACTAGCGGACCTCACTGGAAAAGCATGACCCAATCCTCGTTGCACAAAGGATAAGATTTGCATCATCGCTTTGCGATTTTGACAGACGGTCCCGGAGCGCGCAAAAAACCATCAGTCAGCAAGACGCCAGCGAATTGACCGCGATTTAAGTCTCGATACTACGCGCTTCTTCCTATAACCGTAAGCCGGTTAAGATGATTGACGAGAAAGTAATTGTAGAGGTGGGTCGCGTGATTATTGCGAGCGGAACTCTCGAGCACAGCATCCGAGGGTATCTGTCACTCGCGATCAATGATCAATTTCACGATGTTGGCGAGGCGGTGGTTTGTAAAATTAGAAATATTCACGACTGTATCGACCTTCTCGAGACGATTTGTAAGGTCAGGAGCTTTTCGAAGTACAAAGAACTAAGCGCTTTAAGAGGTAAAATTAATTCTGACAAGCAGACACGTAATCTATTGGCTCACGCCTCTTTCCACGAAGATTCCGACGGAGTAGGTGTTTTCGACGTCATGACCGCTTATGACATCAAAAAGGTTTCTGACATCGAAAAGGTTTCTAAGGGTAAGCCGGCGATCACGAAGTTTACTCCCCAGCGACTACGAGACTTGGCTAAGCGGATTGTAGGGTACGAGAAAGAGCTTTCCGAACTCTTCGCCGAAGGTCAATTTCGTGCGGCGTCCCGTCCTACGAATTGAAGCGAGTGGATAACCCCCGTGACGTTGCGCAAAGGGTAAGTGCCGCAACGTCGCTGAAAAAGAAAAACGCGCGACCGAAGCCGAGCGTTTCTCCGATCATCATTCTTGTGGCTTCGCCTCGGAACTGATCATCATCCCACCCTGAATCGTTCTTTTGAATTCACTGTATCTTCCGCGAGCCTTTGGTGAGATTCAGTCGCTCCTCTTCTCGGCCGCCTTGTCGAGCACCGCCTGCAATAAGGCTCTGATCTCTGCGTGTCCTCCTGCCGCCGCTGCATCTAACGCGGTCCAGCCGTTGTTATCCTTGGCATTGACATCGGCCCCCTTGGCGAGCAGCGCTTGCACCACATCGAGGTGCCGTTATAGGAGGCCAGCATCAGCGCGGTCGCGCCGTCGTTATTCTTGGCATTGAGCTCGGCCCCCTTGGCGAGCAGCGCTTGCACCACATCGAGGTGGCCGTTCCCGGAGGCCACTATCAGCGCGGTCACGCCGTCGTTATTCTTGGCATTGAGCTCGGCCCCCTTGGCGAGCAGCGCCTGCACCGCAGCCGCATCACCGCCAGACGCCGCGCTGAACAAGCCCTCCGCAGGCCCAGCCGCCGCCGACGGGAACCCTATCGGCGCAAAAACGGCGAGGACGTAAAGGGTCCATTTAGTCCAAAAAAGGGGTTTTGATGTGTGCATGAGTGAAGGTTTCTGGAACTTGGTGTCTGCCGGAGCAAATTGTAGTGCCGCGCTCTTTCCGGTCGAGAAAAAAATAAATGCGCCACGTAGCGAAAAGGGTAGGATTCGCCTTATCACGCGAAGGCCCGTAAACAAAGGCTTTCGCGTGTGTCAAATGTCTGGTGCAAAATGGAGGCCATAATTTGCCGATGGTGCACACGCGATGAGCGGAAGGCGACAGCCTACAAGCCCGGCAAGTGGTATCGTTCGCCCAACGACACCAGACGGCCTATTTTTTCTTCTTACGGTCGCGATCTTTAGGGTGCGATTGTGTAATGAACTCCAGAAGTTCATTCATTTGTTCATCTGAAACTCTGTCTGATGGCACTCCTATACTGTTGGTACCACGCTTTATTTTAATTTTTGCGTTGAGCTTAGCTTTGACATAAGTACTTAAAATCAAAATCAAACCGGGTAACGCACCAACCTTGGCAATCTCCACTAAAATATGGTGAGAGCCGTCGAGAAACCCCAATCCTCTGGTCTGAATCTCATAGGCTTTTCCATCCTGCGGCTTGAGTGAATCGTTAATATACGAGACAAAATCA
>CAZMNG010000679.1:0-3212 GCA_964567505.1 uncultured Chthoniobacterales bacterium | reverse complement strand
CGAGCCCAAGTCGGACACTCCCTGATTCCTGCCGGCGAGTCCAGACGTTGGTTATTGGTCGGGCACAGGACCGGCGACGAGGGAACCGAGGTGGCTGCAGCGCGATGTATTCAGTCGATAAAGTAGTCGGTCGACAGGTGAAATGCCGCGGCTAGAGCTTTCACGTGATCCCAGGTGAGTTTTCGCTCGCCCTTGAGGATCTTCGGTCCCATTGAGGGATCTAGGTCGAGAAACTCGGCCAGTTTTTTTGCGGTCCAGCCCTTGAGCTCCATAAGCGACTCCAGCCGTTCGGAGAGCGGAAGCTTCTCTGGCGCCGGCTCCCGCCAATGCTGGTAGTAGGTGATCTCTCGAAGAAGGCTCTCTTGATACGCGAGCTGGTCTTGGCTCATGAGATGCTCAAAGCCTGCGAGGCACTTTGCCATCTCGACGGCTCGGCGGTATTGAACTTCGCCCTTTATCTGTGCGATCTCCTGGATGCCCAAGAGCCCGCTGTAATCCCTGGGCAGATCCCGGAAAGCGGGCGCTGGGTGCGTTAGAGGTTTTTTTGCCATTTGTCTTTTGAGTATTCAGCGTGAGTCAGTAAGTCATGAAGAGTGATGGCTCGGAGGTCAAAATTGACCGAAGCTATCAGCCGGTAGTCGTTGCCTTTGATGTTGAAAACGACCACCCGCCTGCCGGAGGCGACCTCAACAAAATCGGCGCTGGGAAAGTGTTCTTTGAGCATGATCGGGCGCTCGTAATTGGCGGCGCGGATAATCGCGCCCCATCTGCGGAGAGCGTTCTTCGCGCTGGCATGTTCTTGAGACCACTCCTCCAAGGCGGCCCCAGGGATGATTAGCATTGGATGGACATTTTGTCCACTGTCTTGGTAAAACGCGAGGAAAATTCCGGAGAGTCCAGAGCACCAGTCCAGAAGCGAATCCGCGCGGGCGGGGTCGACGCCAACTCGGCATGATGAATGAACGAAAGAACACACAATATTTGACCTGTCCCCGGTTTCCGCTCCCACAGAAGTTAACGAAGGAAACAAAGTTCAGGAAAATTTGCCCGCACTTCTTAACAAGTAACACTTGGTGAGGGGCGACACTGCAGAGCTTGCGGGAATGGACCAATTCCCTCGCTTCTTCATTCTTGCTATGGCTCCGCCGAATCCGGCGCACTGAACGCACCAGAACCCTCTTTGTTCGGGGCGACACGCGCATCCGCAGGTTCAACTAACGCTGTGAGCAACATGCTCCAGATAGCACACGCGAGTATACCCAAGGGCAATTGAAGTGAAGTCGGAAAACAGTAGATCAAAACCACCATCGGAATCCAGAAAAGCCAATTGGAGACCAAAACCGGGAGTACTGTTAGAACATAGAATTGTCGGAATTGCCTCATTTTTTCAACCGTCTGCCGAAAGGAAAATCTTTCGCTTTTCCAGAGAAAAGCCAGCGTTTGCATTGGATTGGTCAGAAAGGGCGTATAGAAAAACTGGTCGACGAGTGTTTTACTCGCTAGAATTCCGGGCGATCTACCCGTGCCGAACCAATGCGCTTGGAGTTGGTAAAACACGCTGTTCGTCACTCCGAGCAACCCGAATACGACGAAATTAAAGGACATGTTGGCAAAATCTTCGCCTGTCCAACGGCCATTCTTGTGAAGGTAAACGGTAAAAATTTCCGTTAGTCCACCTACTGTCATTCCCATTGCAATAAAGCTGAAGACCAGCCCTCCGTGCACATTCCAGTCGGTCAGAACTCCGAAAATGGGTCTGACCGCCGGCAAATAAAAGTAACTGACCACCAGGCCCGCCATCAATAGCTGCACCAGAAAGGCCGGAACAATATTAGTGCGTGCAGCGTTGAATCCGAGCCGAAGACTGCGCAGGACGAGTTCCGAGATATTCAGCCTGGGTTGGTCTGCGGGCTCGCCTGGAAATTTTACCTTGGAGAGATGATATTCGCCGGCCTGCACCGAACGCGCCTTGCTGCAGGCTGGTACCCTGGGCTGTTTATTCGAATAAAAGCCAAAGTGAAAAAGCATCGGTATCACCTACGATACATCGGAGTGTTTGGCCAATGGACCTTCAATTTTGCGCTGCGCAAGGTAGAACAGGCCTCCCAGCCTGTTTAGTGATCGTGTGACCTCTGCGTCTTTCCCTCTGGCACGCCAATCACCGGGCCGGGTTGTTGTGACAGGCTCTGGGTCATCCGCGAACCGCAGGTCCAAACAATGGGCTGAGATCATCCGGTTCAGAAACTGAATTGTCACTTTCGGCCAGTGCTCGTGCCCTTGTTTTCTTCAAAGACGTTCGTTGTGTAGCGCCCTCCGGCCGTTTGGCTGTTTATCTGACCTGTCCCTCTTTCGCTTTTTTAAGTCAACGGCTGACCCTCACAAACTTGCCGGGATCAATGGTCGGGCAGGACCTTTAGTCCGCTTGACTTGGCTGCGGTGCGCAGCTGATCATCCTTGGACGCAACCGGGAGTCCCATGCGCATGGCGAGTTCCAGGTACGCGGCGTCATAGACAGAGAGCCCATACCGGCGAGCAAGGGCAAGCGTCGTTCGACCGGCGTGCTGTTCTGTTTCGCGGTCGGTGACGATATTCAATGTTCCAAGAACTGCCAGAAACCGGGTGCTATCAGCCTCAGTCAGACGTCTTCGACGTTCGCACGACCAAAGGACGTTCGCGATTTCGAGATGCCAGAGGGTTGGAACGTAGGCCCGCGCTTCGTCCGCTAACCTGTCCTGAATTTCGTCGGTCTCCGGCGAGGCCTCGTCTTCGAAGCACCAGGCAATTGCCAACGAACTGTCCAGAATGAACTCTGAGCTCATGGACGGCCTTCATTGACCAGATCTTTGATCTTCAAGCCGCGTAGCCGGCATCCCCGGCGGTGAACCCTCCATTCCCGCACAGCCTCAGCTGCCTCCTCTTGCGAATGGGGGGCGGTGATCGGCACGAGCCGAGCAACCGGTCGATCGTGCTTCGTGATGACGTATTCGCTGCCGGTTTCGGCGACCTGGGCAAGAAGCTCAGAAAACTTCGTCTTCGCCTCAAATGCCCCGATCATTTTGATGGACTTATTCATGCCTGTAAATAGACCAGTTGCAGACTAGTTTAATATCCGAATCCTTGCAATAGTGAGATGAGGACGGATTAACCAGAGAGACCCGAAGGTGATTTTTGAGACGTAGGCGACGGCATCCTTGCCGGGCATTATCGAAGTT
>CAZMNG010000678.1:0-3213 GCA_964567505.1 uncultured Chthoniobacterales bacterium | reverse complement strand
CCCTCGCCTGACCCGTGAATAAAATGGTGTACCGACCACCGAAGATGCCAGCATCGTAGATCTTTAAGGTACCCCGTTTGGCGAGACCCTATCGACCCCGTGTAAAGAGATTGCACTGCGGTTTCGTTGAGACCGGAGCGCAGAACCTGCTCACGCTCCTCTGGTCAATCGGCGATCGATGGACAGTGCAAAGCATTAGCGATTTCTATGAGGCCGAACGCCAGAGGTCGACTGCTCCTAACCGATTACCGAGGGTCCTGCCCGACGGGCGGCGGAATATGGTGTTCGGGTGCCCGAACGATTGCTTCCTTGGTTACCTTAACAAAAACCTTCGATGCCTCGTAACTGATGCGGTCAACATCTTCCGGTGAAATTACGATATCCTTGCCAAAAAACCAATGGCCGGTCCCGACGACCAGATGACGAATTGCCCAGCTTTTGTCATCGATTATAAAGTCACTGACGCTTCCCATGGCCCCTTCGGTGCTCTGGACGTGGTAGCCACTAAAGATGTGGTAGCCGCTGAGCGCCTCTGTGCTTCGCAGATGGGGATCGCCGCCCTCGTGAGTGGGGCTACGATGGCTAGTTTGCTCAGTCGGCGTGATATACGGCACCGGAAAACTAGCCGCACCCCACAGCCGTTCTCCGACCCAATAAACCGGCCATCCATAGTGACGATAATACTCCTCTTCATATTGTCGCGAGACGGGCTCATGCGACTCAATTAGGGGACTGTTTTCAATCTGTTGCCGAGTCAGATTCACGTGCAGACGGTCGCCCTCTTCACGAAGGCTTCCGAAGGCGTGCGGAGAGATCAGCACCAAACGCCGTAATAGCCATGAACCTGCTTCCGCGATAACATACCGCACTACCCATTGTTGATCATTAAAATAGAAATCCTTTACATGACCGATTTCACCGTCAGAAGCGCCGAGTTTTTTTCCGTAAAGCTGCTTTATGCTACGCAACATACATCTGCCTTTCTTGTATAATCTGTTTTGTGAACATACGAACGGGTTAGACGCTCGGGGTTGAAACAGAGTCTCCCCGGACCGTAACCGGCGGGGAGATCC
Organism: uncultured Chthoniobacterales bacterium; assembly: GCA_964567505.1. Taxonomy (GTDB): domain Bacteria; phylum Verrucomicrobiota; class Verrucomicrobiia; order Chthoniobacterales; family JAFAMB01; genus JAFAMB01. Next base: position 2,140 of record CAZMNG010000678.1, on the reverse strand, counting down.
CAACATATAACTTGAATTTGGAGAAAACAACCTAAAACCAGTTTTTATTGAATCTTGCAACTAACCAGAAAAAATGGCGCGGTCGGCGGGAGTTATACAATATAGAGCAATGACGAAGTTATCCATGAACATAAATAAGTTCGCTCGGTTGCGAAATTCGTGGGGTAAGAATTTCCCAGACGTTCGTATTCGTTAAACGCCGCCTGAATTTCGGAGCGCATGGAATCACGTTGCGTCGCAGGCCCGATTAAAGTCACGCCACATCCAAGGATCGGGAAGAACTAAATGTGGTCAATGCGGGGATGGCGGCGAATTGTCTTATCGGCAGATGCAGTGATCGCGACGGCAATAGTGAGGACTGCCTATGCATTCACGCCCGAACAATTCGCCGCCATGGAGGCAACACTGCCCGTGCGGGACAGTACCAAGGTCGAATTGCGCGTGCGATCGGTGATCGCGTATGACGCCACCCCGAGACGCTCTCGATAACACGATAAGGGATCGTGACCGATAGCGAATTGCTCCCGAACGAGCATAACGACTCCGAATGGACAACGGACGCACGATGATCAGCACCACCGCATCGCGCACTTTTGGATCGGCATTCGACCGGCGCGTAGCGACTGTTTATGACCGGCCCGAGAGCGATAGGATTTTTGCTCTATCGAACCACAAGCCAGAACACCTCAATTCTGGCCTCCGCCTTGATCGCCCGTATCTTCGGGTATCACATCTCCTTTTTTGACGAGTTCTGGTTTATCGATATGGCCCGCAAACGTCCCTTCGGGAACGATTTTTATTTCAAGATCCTCGGGTTTATTCTCAGTCGATTCTCTCTCTGTTTTTGCGCTCATTTTTTATATTCTTCTGGGGTTACGGCGCCAAGCTCTCTTATACGCCATACTGAATATTGCACTGGAATTTAGACCAAGTCTACTTCCGTTTTACACTCTTGACACCTTTATATTCTCCAAGGCCCGCTTCCCGAGCTCGGGCCCGGGGCAGCGTAGAAAGTTAATCGTGTGCAATAAGTTCCGGGTATGAGTTAGCCTTAAAGTAAGCAAATGTTTGCTTCGACGGGACAAGCGTCGAGAGCGGAGGGCATGGATTTAGTCACTGCTAGCTCACATGAGGATTTTTTCTCCGGGCGCGGCTCAGCGAGCATCTCGAATTCGCACAACCCGTTTAATCCTACCGTGTACCTCTTTGAAGCAATGCCTTTTAGAGACTCACGAAGTTCCACTTCATAGACCGTGTCCGGTCCGAGGTATGAAACACGCATCCGCCATAATTGACGGCTGGTGTCCTTTTTCTCGTCATCCGATTCGTGTCTTGGGCGCAATCTCAGGATACTTATAATCTTGGCTTTCAGAGTTTGCATTGAAAGAAGTCTTTCGATTTCATTGCGATTCTGGGGTTCGAACCTAAAGCAAAAGAATGGTGACTTGGGCTAATCCCGCGAGAATACCAGTTCGCTTCCTGCCCGTCTCCACTTTTATGCCCATATAGACCTTTTGCGGCATTCCCACCGCCGGACCACATTTTTGGTCACAACTATACTCCAGATCCCGGTAGGGAACGAAAAGCGCAAATATCGGTCGATCGCCGGGAGAACGAACTCCGAGTCAAATTGCTGCCACTTGCCCACCGCCGCAGTGTGGTCCGGTGCTGTCACCACGCGCGAAAAGTTTTCCGCCTGGTTCAAGCCTTTTACCCGCAAAGTGGCCTCCGGCTGTGCGATCCGCTCAATTCCACCCTGCAGAATTCGCCGGAGTGAGTCGCCGGTCTCGAACAGCGCAAACTTGATGCTCGACGAGCCGCCATTGATCGTCAGGAGGTGCGGGTCAACTGGTTTCATCGATAGCCCCTTTGTCATTCTGCAACCCGAGCGAAAATAGCGGCGTCACTCTTTTCATTTGGCCTCCGTCTACGCCGGTCGCGACTTCTGACTTTTCGTTTTGCGAGCCAGAAGTATGGCGCTAGATCTCGGGCTCAGATGATAATTTCGTGGATCTTCACAAAGCGGTTCCTCGCCTGCATCAAAGAGGTCTTGTGGCGCCGCGCGCGAGGTGTCAACTGACAGATACCACCGGGCACCCCGCAGTACGGCCGGCAAAGCGAAATCGACCGCGTCGGTGCC
>CAZMNG010000677.1:0-3223 GCA_964567505.1 uncultured Chthoniobacterales bacterium | reverse complement strand
TCCGAAGTGAGGCGAGATCGCGTCCAGGAAAAGGTTTCAGCTCGGCCCATAGAAGATGCCATAGGCAAGCTTGCGGCTGGTTCATCTCAGCTGAGTAGTTCGCCGTGTTCGCAGACATGGAATCATTTTCGATCGGTGGATCGGGCGAAACCTTTTATCGTAGTTACCGCAGTCGTACCCATGCGCAATACGCCCGGATCCGGATTCTCAATTAAGATACGAACTGGAAATCGTTGAGCGATCCGCACCCAGTCGAGATCGCGCTGAACAGATGGCACTCCATTAACTTCAGTGTTGTCGTCCTGAGACACCACCGCAGGCGAGATTCCTTGGACCACGCCTTTAAACCGGCGGTCGGGATTAGACCAAAGATAGATCTCTGCGGTCATACCGGAACGGATACTTTTCAGCTCGCGCTCGCGAAAGTTCGCCAGCACATACCAATTTCGCGTATCGAGGAAATCAAAAACTGCTGTGCCCGCATGGGCGTAGTATCCTTCGGAGATGTTAAGTCCCACGACCTCGCCATCAAAAGGCGCAAAAATTTTGGCGTAACCGAGATTAAGATCGGACTGTTGCAGATTTGCCCGCGCGGCGTTGAGCTGAGCCTGGGCCCCGGCGAAAGCGTTCTGCGCATCCTGAAATTGTTGTTTCGAGTCGACTTTCCTCCGGAACAACTCCGTTTCCCGATCGAGATCCTGCCGCTTCTGCAGGAGGTTCGCTTCCAGATTGGCGACCGACGCTCGGGCAGAATCCAACGAGGTAGTGAAATCGGCAGGATCAATCTCGAACAACAGATCGCCGCTCTTAGAATAGAGTTCGAGGCACGACAATTGATGAAGTACCGCTCAGAAATTGATGTCGCGAAGTTGATTGCGCAGGCACGCCATGAACTCGAACATAACGATCCTGAAGCCTACAAGGCTTTTCTGCTTGCCGTCGGGCTGGGACTGCGGCGCAAAGAAATTGATTTGCTCGAATGGCCATCTTTTCGCTGGAGCGAAGACGTCCTTCGCATAGAGCCCACCCGGCGTATCTAATTATAAAAAAAAGCGCACGCCGCCGTCTAAACCAGTTTAGCACCCGTCGTTACGCTTGACGTACAGCGTAATTTTTAGGTAGAATTAAAAATGATCGTCAGCCTATCGGGATAGGCGGAGCTTGGACTTCGCGGCCGGCGAAAGGGTCAAAGTCTTTTCCGGCGTTGAGCGGCCCGCCCGGCTGAAGCTTGACCGTCTGGAAGCGGCGACCACGCTCAAGGACCTTGCGGCCTTGCCAGGCAACCGCTTTGAGGCCCTGAGAGGCGATCGCAAAGGCCAGTACAGCATTCGCATCAACGACCAATGGCGAATATGCTTTCAATGGCCGGAAGGATCGCCCGGTCCTGTAAATGTTGAGATCGTCGATTACCACTGAAGCAGGAAACATCTATGACGCAGACCCCTATACATCCCGGCCAACACTTGAGAGAAGAAATGACCGAACTCAAAATGAGCGCAGCCGACCTGGCGCGGAAGCTCGCCGTGCCGACAAACCGCATTACCTCGATTTTAAAGGGGCAGCGGGCGATCACGGGCGATACCGCCCTGCGTCTCGCCCATTTTTTCGGCACGAGCGCGGAATTCTGGCTGAATCTTCAAAGCCTCTACGAACTTCGCCTGGCACAGCGGAAAGCCGGAAAGACTATCGACCGCCTTCCTACCCTCCAGGGCTCAGAACACGCCCACGCATGATTTGACCTCACTCCAGGATTTCTGCGCAGAAGCGACCAAGGAGCGCGCAACCCCGCCTACCCACCGGAAAGGTGTCTTCTGTAAACGCGATGACCGAAGCCCATGAGCTGCCGACCGCCTTTCTTGTCCTTGGCCGCCTCGATAAAACGCGATCCGTCGTCGCCGTCGCGATGAATTTGTGCGAGCATTTCGAGCATCGCCTGGTTTGCGCCGCCGTGTAGTGGTCCCCAAAAAAATCAAATCCAGCGCGCGAACAACTTCCGGCTTCAGCTCATAGTCGGCGTAAGGCATGGAGAACATCATGTGCAAAAAGTTTCACCCAGCTCCTCAATTGGAATGCCGCGGTAGCGCAGGATACCCTTTTCCCCATCGATAAACGGGATGGCGCTCTGACACGAACCGGTGTTCCCGTAGCCACGGTCGAAAGTAATCAGGCCAGTCTGATCGCGAAGTTCGCTGATGTCGATTGCCTGCTCGCCGGCAGTGCCTTTGATGAGGGGCAGCACTGCCTTGCTAATAAAAATCAATCAATCGGCATCGACATGATCGGCGGCAGTTTCACAAACGGACGACTCCGGAGTCAGTTAGTCGCAACGAAATGGTAAGGCCAGAACGGCCAAAGCGTCGTCAAGGACGGTTGCCATCGTAATCTTTCTCGAGCCGCACGGAAGGTAGCGTTATCGAGGCGATCCGGCTTACCGAGAAAAACGGCCTCTCTTTTTAATAGGTCGATAAATACTTTTAAGTTGCTACGCGCAACGGCCAAATCTCCCGGTGTCGTGCGACGCTGCCGTTCCATGCGTTGCACCCCGACTGTGATCCACGCTCGCAATAAAAGCTCGCAAGCCGGTTGGATTTTAAGAGGGCGGACGCTATCGAGCGCTGTTTTCCAAAGCGCATCTTCCAACGTTCTCAGCTTTAAATCTGGCGAAATGTGCATACAATGTTCCCTCACTCGATCCTAGGACGATTGTTCTTAGAATCACATCCGTCCCGAAAGGACACCCAATTGTAGCACCTCAATTTATATCGTACAACGATATAATTGGCTAAATTTCTGCGGCTTCAGTGATCTGGATTGAACCTCCAATCAAGCAGATGTCGGCCCACTTTGGCACCGGACAGCCGGGCTCTCGACGTTCTCAAAAAGGTGGAAAACGGAGCCCACGGCACACGATTCTGCCCCGGTGCCCTTATGCGTCTCACAGCAATCACGGCGGCACATAAGACGGCGCACCGCGACGGAAAACTTGATATACATTTAAATGGATGTATATCTAACGCATCATGCATGTTTCGAAGTGGGGTAATAGTCTTGCCATTCGACTTCCAGCAGCCGTAGTGGAGGTCCTGGCGCTCAAGGAGGGTGACGAAATTGAGATCACCGTTACTGATAGCCGAATGTTCAAGGTCTCGCGTAAGGCCTCTCGCGCAGAATTATTGGAGCGGCTGCGCGCTTTCCGTGGACGTCTGCCTCTAGACTTTAAATT
>CAZMNG010000676.1:0-3228 GCA_964567505.1 uncultured Chthoniobacterales bacterium | reverse complement strand
TGAGCGTCCTAGCAAAGATAGAAAGGCCTGTCGTCTGGACCCTGCACGATACTTGGGCCTTCACAGGTGGATGTCATTATCCGGACGATTGTTCCCGTTTCGAAGAGTCTTGCGGCGCGTGTCCACAGCTCCGAAGCCGGTGCGACTTGGACCTCAGCCGGTTTGTGTTAGAGCGAAAGCGGCGCGCTCTTGCCGGTAAGCAATTGCATATCGTCTCCCCCTCAAACTGGCTTGCGGAGATCGCGCGGAGGAGCGCGCTCTTACGCGATCGAGTTGTGAGCGTGATACCTAACGGGCTCGATCTCACCATCTACAAACCGATCGATAGGACCACTGCCCGAGCTATGTGGAATCTTCCTGCCGACAGACATATCATTATTTTCGGTGGAGCGAGTGCCTTGAAGAATGAGAGAAAAGGCTTCGACTTGCTGAAGCAAGCGCTGGCGACGCTTGATGCTGCTCTACGGTGCCGAAGCATGCTGGTCGTCTTCGGTTCGAACGAGCCACCGGGTGGCGCCGATTTGTCCATGCCGGTGCATTTTGTTGGCGATCTGTCCGACGATGTTAGTCTGGCTTGTCTTTACTCGGCTGCCAATGTCATGGTGGTACCGTCGAAGCAGGAAAACCTTGCGAACACGATAATGGAATCACTAGCCTGCGGTACACCGGTGGCTGCCTTTGATATCGGCGGAAATCGGGACCTTATCTTGCACAGGGAGAATGGCTGGCTCGCGAAGCCATTCAATGTTGCTGACCTAGGCGAAGGAATCGGGTGGATTATCGGAGAAGGGGAACAGAGTACGGGCATGCGTCTCGCTTCTAGGGGTGTCTGTGAGGGGCGTTTCGCCCTCCCGCTTGTGGCGGACGCGTATCGACAGTTGTTTGAAAAACTGGTGAGAGAGGCGTGAACGTCCAACGGCTATTGCCCAGGACGAATCAGTGTTTTTGTGCGGATAATAGCCTGTTGACGAAGTCGTGAGAGGGAGGTTCAGAGCGTCTTCTTAGTGACAGGGGGTTGCCGCGTTCACCGGGCCATGTCGTCTGATCGTTTCCAGAGGCAGCGAGCGGTTCTGGCGCCCGTCCGATTTGCTGTCATTGGAAGAGTTTTTGTGGCTGGCGAACCGGGCAGAAGTTCCCGATCAGCTTGAAAACGTTCACAAGCGATAGCTCGTTCATGTTGCGGGCTACCGTCTCAGTGTTCTGATACTAAGATCTATGGTGTTAGGTGAAAGACATCGATGGATGTACGACTCTTACAGTCTGAAGCGCCCTTTTTTGGAAGTTGGCTTTAGGGATGTAGAATTCTTGAGTTATAATATTTCCGCCATTCCGAATTTCAACGACGATTGTCTCGATAGCAATTCGGACGGAACATCCTACAAGAACAACTCGGTTTATTCTGAAGCCATCAAATAGGCCAGAAAAGTCCCTGATCCTGATTGAGGACACCTTTATGCAAATCGACAAGCGGGCTGATTACAATCTGCTGTTCAGCGTCGCGTTGGATTGGGTATCGGAGACGAATTTTGTGATCCCACCATTTGATCGAGTTCACAGTGTCCCTTAATAGAAACGTCGTCGCCAACTGTCTCGGCCAAGGCTGGCGGATTCTAATAAGTTTAGCATTTATCCCTATTTACGTCAGGTACCTTGGGATTGAGGCTTATGGGTTAATTGGAATCTTCGCCATGTTGCAGACATGGCTGGCGCTCCTCGATTTGGGGATGAAGCCAGCGTTGGCACGGGAGATGGCGCGCTTTACGAGTGGTGCCCACGATGCGAAATCCATCCGTGATTTACTTCGAAGCATTGAGATTGTTGGGATCGCAACTGGTGTAGTGATCGCGCTCGGCATATGGGCAGCCTCGGGATGGTTGGCCTCCAACTGGGTGACGGCAGAAAACCTATCTGGGGGGGCGGTAGCTCGGGCATTTGCTGTTATGGGCGCAGTCGCCGCTCTGCGGTTTATCGAAAACATATATGTCAGTAGCATCGACGGCCTGCAGCGCCAGGTATTACAAAACGTCGTGAGTAGCATCATGGCCGGGATGCGGGGCATTGGCGCGGTTGGCGTGCTAACCTGGGTTTCTCCTACGATAGAGGCCTTCTTTGTCTGGCAGGGATTGATTTCAGTGATGGCGGTCGCAGCGTTTGCGGGCGCGGCTTACTCGGCGTTACCAAAATGTTCCCAACGGGCCCAATTTTCCCCTTCAGCTCTGTTGGGTATCTGGCGGTTTGCGGCAGGCATGGTAGGAATCACTATTCTGGCACTCCTGCTAACGCAAGTAGACAGAATTTTACTTTTGCGGTTGCTGAGCCTGAAAACCTTTGGTTATTACGCCCTGGCAGGAGTGGCAGCAAACGCGCTTTATATGTTGACAGGGCCGATCACGACTGCGTTTTACCCACGCTTTGTCGAGCTGGTGGCGCGCGGTGATGAGGTTGCATTGCGAGCGGCCTACCACCTGGCTGCACAGCTGGTTACGGTTCTAACGGGCGCGGCCGCGATCGAGCTGATGATTTTCGGCGATAAGATTCTTATGCTCTGGACCGCAGACCCGGCGCTGACACAAGAGGTGGGGCCGCTGATGATGGCTCTGGTTCTAGGAACATTATTTCATACGTTGGTTACCATCCCTTATCATATGCAGCTTTCCAATGGTTGGACTACACTCACGATAAGGGTGAACATTGTTGCCGTCATCGTCCTGGTTCCCGCCATTCTATGGGTCGTTCCGAAACACGGCGCCATTGGAGCGGCCTGGATTTGGGTAACGCTGAACATAGGCTATCTAATATTCTATATCTCTTTAATGCATCAGCGGTTGCTACCTTCTGATAAATGGCGCTGGTACAGCCAGGATGTTAGCATACCCTTAGCTACTGCGCTGCTAACTGCGGGGCTTTGCCGTTGGGTAATCCCGGACTACTCTGGGCCGATTGGAGGGTTCAGCCTAGTGCTAATAAGCTTCAGCTGCATATTAATCGCAGCTGTACTGAGCGCTCCGATGGTGCGAAATCAGATCGCACAGCGTCTGCTGTACAATTTTAGGTAGTAGCTCGTTGGAAAGTTCTTGATCGGCCCCCATCAGGTGATGTCCCGCTTGATGTTGAAGTGGACCCCGGAGGGATCATAGAGCCGAAGCGTGAGCCGAGGTCGGGTGCGGAGTGGTCGGGTTGCGTAGGCCCGGACTTGGCGTCTTGAGATGGACACCGATGATGACCAAG
>CAZMNG010000675.1:0-3231 GCA_964567505.1 uncultured Chthoniobacterales bacterium | reverse complement strand
GCGACCTTGGCCCGAATCGATGCCAGACGCGGCAGTTGCGCAGAAAGGCTGATCAAGATAGGAACCAACCTGTTCCACTTTGCCTGTTCTTGGCGTAGAAGCCGGTTGACTCCTAGCCTGAATATTTCACAAGTATTTCAAACTTGCGAAATATTCACCCGTGCAAGCCGCATGGGAAGCGGCTTGCCGGGGCGAAAGCTTTCGCGGCTAGCCCCGATCCGGCCTGGGCCGGATCGGCACCGTGCGTGCATTTTTCACGGGGTGTGAAAAATGCAGGCTAGTGCTGCCGTTGTTCGTGCGATATCCAATGGAAGAGTGACGAGGGAGAGGGATCCTTCATCGGGCCCTCTCTACTCTGCTGCTCGACTGCGAACGTGGCCGCGCGGTGGTCGTTTGTTCCTAGCCAATCGCTATCATTCGGCGCCCGTGTTGACTCGCGGTGGACGCTCAAGAATCGAGCACGAGGCCGATTGCAGACCCAAATAGCTTTCTGTGTCTCTGTGGCGATTTCCCGGTTTCACAACGCACAATCACCGGTGTACCGATGCAGCTTCAAAGACTGCATTACACTGCTGCACTCTTCCAATGCATCCGCCGTTGATTGGTACCGGTTTGCAATCTCCAGTATGTGCCTGATGCCACCCAGGTCCTGTTGAATGAGCAAACCAGTGTCACGCGTTTTGCGCACCCCTTCCTCCAAGCCGGTAATGGCTTCGCGCAGACTTGGGAATGGCCGTCGGCAATCGCCTTTGCGAAAGCATTCCACGAACGCGTCTAACATCTGCCCGAACCCCGTCTCAAGGCGCGTCATTTCCGGACGCAGAACGGCCGCGACCGATTCCGGTAAAACGAAAGGATTAGAGACCAACGCCGTACACTGCATGACCAAAACTTGGGAGGTCCTGATCAGTTGGTCCACCTTCGCTCTTTCGGCTTCCGAAAAATCCCGGATTCGAATCTGATGCGATACCTGTCCCGCTTCGGCTGGAAGAATGGCCAACTGTGTCCGGATCCTTTCCATATGCCGATCGCGATTGAGCAACGCTTTCAGGTACTGGTAGAATTTTAACAGATCGTCTCTGAACACCTCTTGCGGGAGTACCGGCCAGATCAATCTTCCGACCAGAGCGGAAATCAGCAGGCCGGTCGACAGTCCCAGGAACGAATTGATAATCGTGATCGAAGGAACCGGCACCTGAGGGTTCAGGCCGACAAAAGTGCTGACGCACAATATTGTCAGGAACGCCCAGAACCCAAATCCGGCCGCTCTGGCCGTGCAAAAACCCAATGCGAACAGGATCGCACACAACGCAGCGCACATGGCCGCATAGTCAGCCAAATACGGCGTGACCAGGAGAAGGAGAACAACAACCGCGACAAACACCAACGACGCCCAGAACACCCGTTGAAATAGCCCCAGATCACCGAATCCGCCGGCTCGCAAGAATGGGCGGCTAAAAATCGTCATTGTCCACGCCGCGAGCGGAATAGCCGCAGGTCCAGGTGGATTATAAGATTGAATCAGTACGATCGCGATAACAGTTGCAAGGCCTCCTTTAATCCCGTTCTTGACCCAAAACCAATCGATCGTTGGCAGATGATCCCAAATTACCTTGTGTTCCGGCAGGCTCTGCCCGTGTCTCGGAAGGCCGGCCATGGCGTCGCGAATGTTGTCCAGGTCCTCGCACACTCTGTGTATCGCGCTGAAGTGAGCCACAAAGGCGCGGGCGACCTCCAGAGGCAACGAGAGAAACAACTTCTCAGGAAGGCTCCTGAGCAAGATGAACCGTGCCTCCAGCGCCTCGAGTCGTTCCTTTAGCTGGCTGGGCGGGAGTTGCTCGTGGCCGAGCCGCGGGCGCGTCAGTACCGCGAATTCTTGCGCAATTGCGGCATTCAACGCTTCTATTTCATCTCGCACCCGGTTGAGGATTGGTAGTTCGTTCTGCCGCTGGCGTTCCAGATCGGCCGCAGACTGGAACAGATCCACCAACGAGACCACAAACGCGTTGTAGTTCGCGATCCGCGCCCGAAAACCGGTGCTCTCTCGTGCGCCGACGTGCAGAAGATTGCGCACTGCGGCGACTTGGGACGTAAACGTCGCGCGAATCTGATCGAGGCCGGCAGGGCCTTCCCGCTGGCGAACATACGCGTCCGTCTCCAGCGTAAGAAGTTTTCCGGCCGTCTCCAATGCGGCTTGGCCCGCTGCGAAAAATTCTTCTCCAGCGTACCGCGGCCACACAACCGTTGTCACAATCAACGCGCTGAACGCGCCCACCATGTTTTCCAATGCACGGTCCAGGCACGTTTGCCAGAGTTGGTCTGGGCCGGGCACTCCATAGGTCGCAACGCTAAGCAGAGTCAACCCGACGAGGAAGTAACCGTAAGGAACCTGACTTGCCGGAATTTGGCCAAATTTATAGGTAGCAATGCCCACGACCAGGAAAATGCCCGTCAAAACGATGACGGGCGACGTGTCATACGAACCGATCAACCAGACTCCCAGGACCGCACCTACGATCGTCCCTGCGACGCGCATGATCACCTTGATGCTGATTGCACCAACGTGTTGCGAGCCCATCATCACTACCACTGTGAGCACCGACCAGTTGGTATGTTCCAGTCGGAGGACTAACGCCCAGAAGAGCGCCAACAAACCGGCCAGCCCCATTTTAATACCGTATCGAACTCTCAGGTCGCGAAACAGGGCTTCGAGCGGCCATTCGAATCTCGCTGGAACCCTGCTTGCTTCGGTTCGAGCAATCATACAGCCCTGACACTACCGAGTGCCGCGGACCAGCGTCAACCTTCGACCGACCACCCCGTTGTGGTTCGGCTCAACTTCTGATAACTTCGAGCCTGTGCCCGGGTTATTGAGCGTTTTCGGACTTGCAAATCGGCCGGGATTCAGGGTCGTTGGCTATGGAAACTGAACTATCAAATCCCGGGTCACCTGAATTTCAAGGAGACCCAGCTCCGCAAGTTGCGGATCGGCCAACATGTAGGCCTGGAGCTGGATATGTACGGCGGCAAACACGTCTTCGCGGGGCGGATCATCGGTTTCACCATGGGTACTGGGTCCACGCTGGCTTTGCTGCCGGCACAGAACGCGACAGGCAATTTCGTTAAAGTGGTGCAGCGATTGCCGGTGCGAATCGATGTGCTGAACTACGATCCTGATAAGTTGCCTCTCTTCGTTGGGCTCTCCGTCACACCAAACGTGGATTTGAGTGC
>CAZMNG010000674.1:0-3253 GCA_964567505.1 uncultured Chthoniobacterales bacterium | reverse complement strand
ATGGATGGATGCGCCCAGCGGCCTTCCATTCAGCGAGGCAGCGTCTCAGGTCAGCTTGCAGCCCGGCTGCGGTCTGATAGCGTTCCTCAGCTGTTTTGGCGAGCAGTCTCAGGACAATGGCCGAAACGGTTTCGGGAATCTTTTTGGCGCGCTGTGCGGGCGGCACCGGCTGCTTCGCAATGTGGCAGTGAACCCAGCCAATCGGATCCGAGGCGGCGAAGGGAAGAGTTCCAGTAAGCATCTCGTAGAGAATCACGCCAAGTGAATAGAGATCGCTCCGGGAATCGATGGAGCGATTCATTCGACCTGTCTGTTCGGGCGCCATATAGGCCAGTGTTCCGGCGATAAACTCGGGAGGGTCGGGGGCGTGCCGCTCGCGGGGCAAACGCGACGCAATGGCAAAGCCGGTCAAAAAGGCGCGACCAGTCGTGCAGTCAATGAGCACATTCCCTGGCTTAATGTCCTTGTGAATTATCCCTTTCTCGTGGAGCTTTTGCACTGTCACCCCAATGCTTATCGCCAAGGAGAGGAACCGCGCCGGCTCGAAAGGCTCTCCGAGCAATCGATCCAGGGTTATTCCGCCCGGATCTTCCAGCACCAGGACCGTCCGATCCCAGTGGCGAGCAATTCCGATCGGTCGAGCGGCCCACGCCGGATCGAGCTCTTCTCTAAGAGAGTATTCGTGCTCCAGGCCTTTCGAGGTTTCTGGCCCGGGACGTTCCGGGGTGGGCGTAAGCACAAGAATCCGGGAGAGATCGCCATTACTCCGGCCGCGGTGAAGAACAGAGTCTTCGTCCTTCCGCAACACCTCAAAGACGTATTTAGACAATTCGTTCACGGCCGGGACTCGTACGCAGAAATCGATTCACCCCGTCGACGCCGAGTCGCCACAAGAAGCGTAAACGGCTCTGCAATGGAGTATTCCTTTTGGCGGCTCGCACTCTTTGCGGCGATTGCTATCATCACGCCATGCTAAGCGCGCAGAAGCTCATTCACTATTATGAATAATGGAATGATATATTCCAAAAATTCATACTAGGCGGGAGGGTTCTTCGAACTTCGAACCTCGGAACCTCGAACCTCACCCCTTCGGCTCGGATTCGCTCAGTGCCGAGACGAACTCGGCGTGGGTCATCGGATGCGAAAACATCGGGAAATCGTGTTCGATTGCACCGTTCTGCGCCTCTTCGCTCACCGTTGCTGCGCAATCTTTGACGGTAATCACGTTGTAGCCGAGTTCGTATCCGGTCCGCATGGTTGATTCCACACAACAATTTGTGAGGAAGCCGCTCAGCGCAATCGTATCAATTTTGCGGCTGCGCAGGATGAAATCGAGGTTTGTGGTCGCAAACCCGTCCAGTCCGCGTTTACCTTCCACGACGATATCGCCGGGCTCGGGCTTCAATACATCGACAATCTCGGCGCCCCAGCTTCCCTTCTCGAAAATCTGACCATCCTTGCATCCCTTCAAAATTCCGTAGGGATTGGGGCTCAGCTCATTAAAACCGGGCGCAAACTGAATTGGAACGTAGACGATCGTGGCGCCCGCTTTGCGCGCTTCTTCAACCATTTCAACCGTGTTCGCCAACATCTTGGTTGACTCCATGACCGGCTTGACAGCGTCATGCAGTTTTCCACCAGGGGTCGTGAAATCGTTTTGATATTCGATAAGGACTACGGCAGTCGTTTTAGGGTCCATAATGCAGGGGTTATCTAAATTCGGGGAGCGATTCGGTACGCGAAAAAGGTAGCCTCTGGACGGGTTTTGTCCAATGTGCGCGCCGGAGATTCAGCGGGGTCCCGCATGAAATCCCTTGTCTTGGGCATCGGCTCCAGGTATTTTTGGCGCGAGTGGCACTCGCTTGAGTCCCTGTCGTGCGAGACCCCCCGAACAGGTCAACAGGCCGGCTGACCTCCAGGTTCAGCCGCGTAATTTCTCGCTGTCGACTGATGCGGGCTTAATTGCCACCCCTTTAATTCGCGCAACATGATCCCCCAATCGTTCGCATATTTCCGCCCACAGACGCTTTCCGAAGCGATTGCTCTGTTGGATGAACATGGTGAAACTGCAAAGGTTCTGAGCGGCGGACAGAGCCTGATTCCAATGATGAAGGTCCGGTTGGCACGACCGGAGTACATCATTGATATCAACCGGTTAACGAGTCTTCAGTACATCAAAGAAGAAGACGGCTTTCTCAAGATTGGAGGACTGACGCGAGAGGCTGATCTCGAGGCATCGGACCTTGTGCGATCGACGTATCCCATTATCCTCGATACTGCACGCTTAATTGCCGATCCGCAGGTCCGCAACATGGCCACGGTGGGCGGGAATCTGGCTCACGGCGATCCTGCAAACGACCACCCGGCGACGATGTTGGCGCTCGAGGCGGAAGTCGTCGCCTCGGGAAAAGCGCGGCAGAGGACCATCCCAGTCAAAGATTTCTTTCTCTCCGTGCGAGGATGGGAACGAAGGCGCAGGGGCAAGGTCACGAAACAACATTTGCTCAAATTGTTGCGCAGGAGCTCGGAATCCCCGTGGCCGATATCACCGTGGAAGAAGGAGATACCGACACAGCGCCTTACGGATTGGGCACGTATGCCCGCCGAAGCACGCCAACAGCAGGAGCGGCGACTGCGATCGCCTCGCGAAAGATTCGCGAAAAAGCCAGGAAGATTGCAGCGCACTTGCTTAAAGCAAGCGAGGAAGATCTGGAATGGGAGCCGGGAAAGTTTTTTGTTAAAGGCGCCCCGAGCAAGGCCAAAACGATTCAGGAAATTGCTTTCGCGGCGTATACGAACTTTCCTGCGGGCTTGGAACCGGGGCTGGAAACAGTTCATTATTATGATCCGCCGAATTTGACATTCCCTTTTGGAACCTACATCTGCGTACTGGACATTGACAAAGGCACCGGGGAACCGAAAGTCCGCCGGTTTGTGGCGGTCGACGATTGCGACAATATCATCAATCCAATGATCGTCGAAGGCCAGATCCACGGCGGATTGACCGAAGGGCTCGCGATCGCCTTCATGCAGGAGATCGCCTACGATGAAAACGGCAATATCCAGGGCGGCACGTTCATGGATTACCTCGTTCCGACCGCTGTAGAGACACCAAACTGGGAGACCGACAAGACCTGCACACCATCCCCGCATCATCCACTGGGGGCTAAAGGAGTTGGAGAATCGCCCAACGTTGGATCGCCGGCCGCGTTCGTAAATGCCGTCGTGGACGCACTGTCGCATCTGGGCGTTA
>CAZMNG010000673.1:0-3256 GCA_964567505.1 uncultured Chthoniobacterales bacterium | reverse complement strand
TAAAAAGATGAAAAACGACTAACACGCTTCTCGGTAGCTTGACACACACCATAGGAGGGACGGGGGTGTTTCTGTATCGCTAGCCAGGCACTTCGTACCTGGCTACTATCATGCTGTCCCTCCGGGACAAAATAGATTCACCCCCCGAGACTTTGCTTAAGTTAACGCTTATGGGCGGCCGCCGGATCGAAGGTGGAGACACGACCCTTGCTTAATCCGACTGGTTTTACTTTATTTTAACCCGTCAAAGATCAGCTGATCACTGGTATCAGATGGAACCGATTTCCCGTCTGAGCAATAAAGAACCTTGTAGATCGTTCCCGCAAAGGTACCCAGCGGTTCGACGGCGTACTCTTCTTCGTTGGTTTCAATTTGGTTCAGTCCAATTTCTTCAAAATGAATGCCTTCGTAAACACTGTTCATAGTTCTGTTATTCCTTATTTCTTTGTGGTTTTGCTATTTGCTTCTTAGTTATCATTACTTGTCGGCTAAGTGCATTTTACAATAAATTACCGGCTGGACTATGGCTCGAAGGAACCCTTCTCTATGACTCCAACGGGCTATCAAAGATGGATCGAGAAAACCGACCATATGCTACGTGCGCAACGAGATAACGAGTTTGCCAATCTGTTCGTTCGTCTCCAGGTAACGATGAGCGGAGGCGGATTCGCTATTTGCCTGGATGCAGAACGTCTTGTATGGTTGTAGGCTACGGGTCAATCTATGGGTCCTTCGCTTGAATCCCCGGGAAAAAAGATCCGGATACTCATCGCCGACGATCATCCAATCGTTCGGGAAGGACTAATGGCGGTGCTCGGACTGGAAAGCGATCTGGAGGTGATCGGCCAGGCGCGCGATGGAGAGGAAGCTTGCCGGCTCTACACTCAGCTCAATCCCGATGTTCTCGTTCTGGATCTGCGAATGCCAAAGATGGATGGCGTCGAAGTTGTCACCCATTTGATGTCGCAACGGCCACGGCCGCAAATTATCGTTTTGACGAATTCCGCGAAAGCCGAGGATGTCCGCCGAGCCTTAACGGCGGGCGCCAAGGGCTATCTCTTAAAGGGAGCGGACCCCGATCAGGTCTGTGATACGATTCGCGAGGTTTACACGGGAAAATCTTCGTTGCCGCGCGATGTCGCCGCAAAACTCGCGGACTCAATGACCCAGCCGGAGCTCTCCCAGCGCGAACTTCAAATTCTGAAACAAATGGCTCTTGGAAAAAGTAACAAGGAGATTGGCCAGGTACTTTATATCAGTGAGTACACCGTTAAGAACCATGTGAAGTCTATTTTGAGGAAACTGAATGCGATCGGGCGCACGGAGGCCATAGCGATCGCTTCCGAACGCGGAATTGTTAATATCGGGTAGCCGAGGTGTAACCGCGGACAAACATCGCAAAACCACGCAAATGGAAACCGATTCAAGTGCTCTGCGTGTTCGGATGACGCAATCAGGCAGCAGTCCGGCGGAATCCGCAACAGTGATCGAAACTACCGAGCAGGAGCTAGGCAGGCTGAATCGGATCCTCCAAACGCTTTATCAGTGCAATCACGCGCTCGTTCACGCCACCAACGAGAACCAGCTTTTTCAGGCAGTTTGCGAGATTCTCGTGGAAGTCGGAGGTTTGCGTCTGGCCTGGGTTGGGCAGTGTGAGAATGACGCTGAAAGGACCGTTCGTCCCGTGGCGAAGGCTGGCTACGGAGTTGATTACGTTGAAAATGCGAGGATTTCCTGGAGCGAAGAGACGAAAAGGGGCCGAGGTCCGACCGGGGTTGCTCTGCGAATGGGCAAACCTTACTGGGTCAAAGACACCCGAACTGATCCGTGTTTCGCGCCTTGGCGATCCGACGCAATTTCGCGTGGATACGCTTCGTGTGTGACTCTCCCGTTGATTGCGGACGGTAAACGGCTCGGAAATCTCAGTCTTTATGCGGGAGAGCCGAATGTATTCAACGAAGGGACGATTAACCAGTACACAGAATTGGCAAACAACCTGGCTTACGGCGTGACCGCGCTCCGCACGCGGGAGGAGCGCGGCCGTACGGAGGAAGCGCTGCGCGAGAGCGAGCAGCGGTTGCAGGATGTGGTTGACAATACGACTGCAGTCATTTTCGTAAAGGATCTAGAACTTCGTTATATATTGGTCAACCGCGAATATGAGCGTCGCAACGGCGTTTCGCGCGACAAGCTACGCGGCCAAACCGACTTCTTTTTACATCCAAAGGAAGTTGCCGAAGCGGTACGAGAGAACGACCGCCGGGTCATTGAAGCCGGCGTACCTGTCCAGTTCGAAGAATCCGTCCCTTCCGTCGACGGTGAGCGACATCACATTTCCTCAAAGTTTTTGCTGCGCGATCGCAAAGGTAGTCCGTATGCGGTTTGCGGCATCGCAACGGACATAACGGGGTTAAAGCGCGCTGAGGCGTTGCAGGTCAGACGGGCGCGCCAGGCGGAATTGCGCGCTGGCATCCAGCTTGCGTTTTCAGATGCGCCGGAGCTCGAGTTGCCAGCGGTTTTACAAGCGTGTGCGGAAGTGATTGTTCGTCATTTCGACACAGCAGTCGCGCGCGTCTGGACTCTCGACGAGCAAGAGAGTGTTCTGGCATTGCAGGCAAGTGCAGGCAAATTCGCCCGCCCGGACGACAGCGACGCGCGGGTACCAGTTGGCAAATTCAATGTCGGCCTCATCGCAAAGGATCGCGCGGCGCAACTGATAAATGATTTGCAAAACAATGCACACGACGGCAATCCAGACTGGACCAGAAAAGAAGGAATTCGAGCATTCGCCGGGTACCCGATGATTGAGGGGGGGCGTCTGCTTGGTGTTGTTGGTCTATTTACGCGCAAGGCGCTGGAGCCCGATGCGCTCGAAACACTGGGATCCGTTGCGGATACGATAGCACAGGGTATCAGCCAAAAGGTTGCGTCCCAGAAGATTCGGGAACACGCGGCCAGGCTTGCTCGAGCGAATGAACTATTGAGACGCAGCCTGGATGCGCTCGCACGCGATCAGCGCCTGCAGAGTTTCGTTGATCAGGTTCTAATGGTGCTGACCGAGCAACTCGGCGGCCATTCATCGACCCTCTGGCTGATCGACGTTCAAGAGCGAAAGGCGTATCTGAATTCGGTTTGTGAAGATGGTCGCGTGATCACCGCCGAGGATTCGGACCACCCGAATGCGCGAAAACCTCGCGAGTGGGCGAGTGACGATCCCAGTTGGGTCACGCTTCAGATGAAACGCCCATTTTTTCTG
>CAZMNG010000672.1:0-3263 GCA_964567505.1 uncultured Chthoniobacterales bacterium | reverse complement strand
CAGGCTCAGCTTCGCTACCAGTACAGCCCCGGCATCATCGAGGCGTTTCACAACTGTGGCATCTTCATCGAATTCCTGGTCCCGGAACCCGCCCGCGCCCCAGGTCGTGGGATAACCTCGAACGGCCAGCAGGTCCTTGGCGCCCCAGGGAATTCCATGAAGTGGACCACGATAGATGCCGTTCGCCAGTTCCAGATCGAGTGCGCCCGCTTGCTCAAGCGCCCGTTTCTCGGTCAGCGTGACGCAGAAATTCAGTTGCGGATTAAATCGGTCCAGCCGCGCGAGGTACATATGCGTGAGATCCGTAATCGAGACTTTTCGGCTTCGAATCACCGCGGCGAGTTGCCGGATCGTCGCGTAAGCCAATTTCTCCAGGTCGTTCGGAACCTCCACCTCACTCCCTTGGCCGGCGTCACTCACTGCGCCTCGTGCTCGGACAGGCGCCGATTCGGTGGCCGGCCCGAAACGCAGGGCTGTTACGGGATCAAAACGGAACGCAGGCGGGATTTGATTGGGTACCTGGAGTTTACGAATCGCGTCATAAGCTTGCCGCTGCTCGTTCAATTTGGAGAGCAGGGCTTGTTTGTTTTCCGGCAAAATAGTGATGCCTGCGACAGCCGCAGCCTGGTCAATCATTTCGGCAGTGAGACGTTCGTCCGGCTTCGCTTCACTCATTGCGTAGAGAGTGTCTGCCAGCATCGTGGACCCGAAACCTGCAGCCGAACAGATAGCCAAAAATTGCCGGCGGCTCGTGAAAGAATGATTCGATGCCATTCAACACAACTATTCGGGATAGTGTGCTGCTGTCATGCTTGTTCGCGCTTATTTGTCAACTAGTGTATTGCACGATATGAAAAGCCATGGTTTAAGAATGTCACGCGCATGAAACCGAAAGCGACGCTAATTCTGCTGGCCGTCGCGGTGCTGCTTGGCGTATTCATTTTTGGGCTCGACCGGTTTTCACAAAACACCCGCGAAATTCGCGATCGCGCGACGCAGGTCGTCCAGATCAATCGAACCGATATCACGGGATTCACGATCCAGAACGGCGACAGCGTCATCAAGATCGACGCGGACGGTGACGCCTGGAAGATGGTGACACCGATCAAGGATGATGCCGATACGACCGTCGTCGACGAACTTCTGGATGCGATTCAAAATCTACGCCCAGACGATCTCATCACTGATTTAGGCAAGGGTGCAAAGAAGCGGCAATTGCTGAAGGATTTCGGATTAATTAGATCGCGGCTTCGACTCAAGCTCGAAGGAAACCGGTTGCCGCCCGAGATTCAGTTCGGACAGGATACCGCCGTGCCGGGCCGGAGTTATCTTCGCGTTGGGGATGACGACGCCGTCTATGTCGTGGACAACGATCTCAAAACCATCGTGTCGAAATCACCGGACGATTTTCGGGACCACCGAATGACACCGTTTCTGACCACATCGATTGACCGCGCCGTTTTTCAGGTCAGTGGCGGACAAATCGAACTCGCCAAAGATCAGGACAACTGGCAGCTCGTCCGCCCAATCAAGGCGCGCGCCAGCAATGACGCTGTCGTCGAGATCCTGACAAAGCTGAACCAGATGCAGATTTCAAAATTTGTCGGCGCCGACAAATTGAACAATTTGAGTTCGTTTGGCCTGGATTCACCAGTTGACGTTATAACTCTCTACGGAGACGAAGGGAAAAAATTCGAAATCGACATCGGAGCACCGGTTCCGTCCAATCCCCCAGCGGTTTACGCAGGGCTTCCAGACCGCAATTCAGTTGTCGAAATCGACAAGACTTTCGCTAATCTGCTTAACATCACTCCGAATGATCTGCGCGATCGAAAAATTGCGCGGTTAAACTCCGATCTAATCGATCGCGTGACCATCGAGAACTTGGACCAGCCAAAAATAGTCCTCGCCCGGGAAGAAAATCGGTGGCATTTCCTGAGCCCGGCGGAAGCCTCGGCGAATGGGACTAACATAAACCGGTTGATCCAGGATATTAATGATGACGACATCAGCGAATTTGTTTCAAATACTGCGACTGATCTGGCGCAGTACGGACTCGACCAGCCGAAGCTTCGAATTACCTTCAGCTCGTTCGCGAGCGAGAACACCGCGGAATCAAACGCCGGCGAAGTAGTCCTCTCGACGCTCGAATTCGGAAAATCGGAAAACGGCGTAACGTACTGCCACCTCTACGAGGAACCTTACATTTTTTCGATTGCTGATCAGACTTACGACAGTCTGCCAAAAACCAAATTCAGTTTTCGGAGCCTCGATATCGTGAACCTGAACCGGGATGACCTGGTGAGCGTGCGTGTAGAGAAGGCCGGCGAGCAACCGCTCGATCTCGTTCGGGATCCGAAAGGGATCTGGGAACTGAAAGACCGCAAGGACCGCCAGATTAATAGTCAAATTCAGGTGTTTCTAACGGCTTTGACAGGATTGCGCGCCGCATCGTGGGTGGAAGGTCCGAGTTCGGCGGATGGATTCAATCAGCCCGCGCTCGCAATTAAGATCGTCTACGCATCGGGTGAACAGAACCATGAGAAGGAAATCAAGTTCGCGAATCTGACGTCCGGCGACCAGCACCCGGGCGTCTCCTCGGACGAGGATGGCGTTTTTCTGCTGGATGACGAACAATTCGGGCAACTGGCTGCGTCGCTTACCCGATGATTTTGGCACTCTGCAGCATTCACTTCTTCCGCATTCTTCCTTTTGCCTCCTGACTGCGCCGAACGCCCCGGAACGGCGAACGGCGAACGGTGAACGGCGAACGGCGAACAGCGAACGTTTGTGGTTGCTGTTTCGCCGTCTTGCGGCTTTTCCGTGTAAATGCTCTTTATGCCAGACCCGTATAAATAGTGACAATGCCCATCGTCAGCGGCTTCGCTGTGCACTGTGAAAACCCGCAGCGGTTCAGAAGCGAAATCATCTCGGCTCCTTTTGGAAACGTCTCGATCGAACCGGAAAAATAACGATAGGCCTCGGGTTCACCTGTTACCAGTCCGGCAAACCTCGGCAAAACGTGATGCAGATAGAAGCGATAAAGTCCCCGCAACGGCCAAGGAGGCAACGAAAAATCCAGGATCACCAGATGGCCACCCGCTCTCAGGACCCGTCGCATCTCACTGAGCGCAGTTTCGTACGAGGCCATGTTACGAAGACCAAATGCGACCGCGACTACATCGAAAAGATTGTCCCGGAACGGTAGCGCCAAACCGTCCGCGACGACTAATTCCGTGATCCCGCGCCGGTGCGCAATGTTC
>CAZMNG010000671.1:0-3269 GCA_964567505.1 uncultured Chthoniobacterales bacterium | reverse complement strand
TCAAAGACGGGTCCCGCAATAACACGTAGTGACACGAATGAATAAAGTGGTCGGCATTATTCCGGCCCGTTGGGCATCGACCCGGTTTCCTGGCAAGCCTCTCCACGGTATCGCCGGTAAACCGCTCGTCCGCCACGTCTGGGATCGATGCGTCGAGGCTGGATGTTTCGATCAGATCGTGATCGCAACGGACGACATGCGGATCGCTGAGGCTTCATTTAATTTCGGTGCCGAGGTAGCCCTCACCGCCGCCGATCATCGGAGTGGAACCGACCGGATCGCGGAGGTTGCCAGAAAACTGAAAAAGGCTTCCATCATTCTGAACATCCAAGGCGATGAGCCGTTGCTCGACCCGGCATTAGTTCAGCAACTGGTCCGCAAAATGAAGGAGAATCCCCGGATCCCGATCGTCACCGCGGCAACTCCGATCTCGGCTGAAGAATCTCGAAGTGAACACAATGTAAAGGTCGTGATCGATCGCAAAGGAAACGCGCTCTCTTTTTCGCGCAGCTGCATTCCATTTCGAAGAGGTAAAAGCGATGTAGTAACCTACAACCATCTAGGCATTTACGGCTACAGACGCAAAGCGCTACTGGATTTCGTGAAGCTCGCTCCCGGCGCACTCGAAAAAGCCGAGGAGCTCGAACAGTTGCGCGCTTTGGAAAATGGCATGAAGATTCGCGTCGTTGTTTCTGAAACCAATTCGGTCGGGGTCGATACTCCCGAAGATGCGGCCGAAGCCGAACGGTTAATATTGAGCAGGAGAAACGGTTGAAATACATCTTTGTGACAGGCGGAGTAGTTAGTTCACTGGGGAAAGGGCTCGCTGCGGCGGCACTCGGAACCCTGCTCGAACACCGTGGTCTCCGGGTGATCATGCAAAAATTTGATCCGTACCTGAACGTCGACCCGGGCACAATGAGCCCGTTCCAGCACGGCGAAGTCTACGTGTTGAGCGACGGAGCTGAAACCGATCTGGATCTCGGTCACTACGAACGATTTACCAACTGCGTGCTGACGCGGTCCAATAACGTCACCAGTGGCCAGGTGTACGAAACCGTTCTCGCAAAGGAGCGACGCGGAGACTATCTGGGCAAAACCGTGCAGGTGATTCCGCACGTCACAGACGAGATCAAGGGACGAATCCAACGTCTTGCCAAGGAACAGACCGGCGATGTGATCATCACTGAAATCGGCGGAACAACAGGCGACATCGAAGGCTTACCGTTCCTTGAAGCGATCCGCCAGTTCCAACTCGAAGTCGGCCCGGAGAATGTCGTCATCATGCACGTGACGCTCGTCCCGTACATCAAGGCAGCGGGCGAACTCAAAACGAAACCTTCGCAGCAGAGCATCGCAAAACTTCGTGAGATCGGTCTGCAACCACATGTTTTGCTCTGCCGAACCGAAAAACCCCTCGACCTGGAGGTCCGGCAAAAGCTGGCGCTGTTCTGTAATGTTCCCCTCCACGCGGTCGTTGAAGTGCGAGACGTCGACCACACGATCTACGAGTTGCCTCTCACGCTTCAGGATGAAAAACTGGACGATACAATCTGTCGTCTCCTGCGACTCGAAACTCCGCCCGCACAGATGACAGAATGGCGCCGTTTCGTTCAGCGCGTGATCGCCCCGCGCAAACATCTCAAAGTCGCAGTCGTCGGAAAGTACATCGACTTGCAGGATGCCTATAAGAGCATCTACGAGTCGCTCACGCACGCCGGCGCGGCCAACGACTGCGGAATCGACATTCTTCGCATCGATGCTGAGGCTCTCGAGGGTTCGGAACCAGCTAAATCGCTGGGAACTGTAGCCGGCATCATTGTTCCGGGCGGTTTCGGGGATCGCGGCGTCGAAGGAAAAATCGCCGCTTGTCGATACGCAAGAGAAAAACGGATCCCCTACCTTGGTCTTTGTCTCGGGATGCAGGTCGCAACAATCGAATTTGCCCGCAACGTCTGCGGGTTTAAGGGTGCCAACAGCACTGAGTTCGACGAACATACGCCCCACCCTGTGATCTGTTTGCTCGAAGACCAGAAAGAGGTCCGGATGAAAGGCGCTTCAATGCGCCTTGGAATCTGGCCGACAAATATTTTACCGGGTACGCTCGCTGAAAAGGCTTACGGTGCCCAGCAGATCGTCGAACGGCACCGGCACCGCTACGAGTTCAACCTCAATTATAAACAGGAAATGGAAGAGCGAGGATTTGTGATTGCTGGAACCTCGCCGGATGGAAAACTCGTCGAGCTGATCGAGCTGCGTGATCATCCCTGGTTTTTAGCGTGCCAGTATCATCCGGAATTCCTGTCGAAACCGAATGCACCGCATCCCCTGTTCCGCGGGTTCATTGCGGCCTGCCTCGCGAGCGCGGAGTGAACGGCTTTCCGGCCAGATGCTCTCAGCGCAGCTGGCGAAACTTTAGCCGGGCCCCCTGATCGGCAGCCGGCTTGAACCAGATCTTCTTTCCCTCGACAATTGCGCCCTGGCGGCGGAAGAACCGACCGAGTTCGGGTGTGCAATAGCCCCACGATTCCGGATTCAACTCAAAATAGATTTCGCCAGTGGTGGTCACAAGATTATTTCTGACATCATCCAGAAAGAATTCCCATTCTTCCACTCCCCAGACCTGGTCCGACCCGTGCGAATTGAAACAAACGGCAAAACCGGTCAGAACGTCGAATCGCATTCCAAGATCAGGGAGCCGCTGAAATCGTTCGATACGCCAGATTCGACGCGGAATCTGCATCAGCTTAAACATCTCGGCATACATCGGAGGCCAGTCCAGATCAAGGCCCATCCCGGTGTGGCCAAGTTGCTTGCAGACAAACAGAAAATAGCCGGCCCCACTTCCGATATCGAGAATTCGCGCGGGACGGCGCCGGTCAAGATGAAGGGTACGGGCTTGTTTGTTTGCCAACTCCAGACGGTGCCTGGCGTCGACGTATTTTGGCCAACCCTTTTTGTCCTCAGGATTTCGGTATTTTGCGCGAATCTGTTCGAATCCTTTTGATTCAAGCTCGCGTACCATTTCGTTGACACTGAGTGGTCTGCGCCAGCGATAATAAGCGTCCAGAAAACTATCCCAAGCCTCCCCGGTACGAAGCTTGTGAATTTTGTGAGCGAGCTCCACGGCAGACTACTCAACGATCTGGAGGAACACCTGCTGTCTTGTCCGGGACGCGGCCGCATTCAGGAGATTCCGGACGGCAGTGATCGTGTGCCCGTTGCGCCCGATCACCTTCCCGACATCAGTCTTACGCATTTCGACCTTA
>CAZMNG010000670.1:0-3273 GCA_964567505.1 uncultured Chthoniobacterales bacterium | reverse complement strand
GTCGGCAAATCGAAACGACTCACGACACGGACCGGTTATGAAATTTGCGGGCTAGTGAAGAAGAAGCGTTGATCCGCGTCGGTGCCGCGGGAATTTGTCACACCGATATTGATATTCTGCACGGGCACTATCCTGCACGATTTCCTTTAACGCCCGGCCACGAGTTTGCGGGTGTTGTCGAAGCGGTTGGACGGAATGCGGACGAATCTTTGGTCGGCCAGCGCGTTGCGGCCGACCCGCTTCTTCCGTGCAACCTTTGCAGCCCGTGCCGCGCCCGACGTTTCAACAAATGCGAATCGCTCGAGGCGTACGGAGCAACGATTTCCGGCGGCTTCAGCGAGTTCGTTGTGGTTGCGATCGACCGACTCCACCAAATCGGCACGCTCTCTTTCGAAGCGGCCGCACTGGCAGAACCGCTAGGCTGCGTCCTCCACGGGTTGAACCGCGTTGGCATCGAAAAATGGCTTACGAGTCTTTCTGTGCGGGGCCGGGCCCATCGGACTATTAATGATTCAGGTGCTTCGATTCAAAGGCGTGGCATCGATCACGGTTACCGATTTGCACGCGACCCGGCTGGAAGTGGCAAGGCAGCTTGGCGCAATCGCGCTGCCTGTCAATTTCATGAAAACGGCCGACGTTGACCATGCGTTCGACCTCGCGATTGACGCTACCGAGTCGCCGGACGCGATTCGGAACCTGCCCCGACCCGCCCGCGATGGCGGCAAAATCCTTCTCTTCGGCGTCTGTCCCCCCGGCGTGACTGTTCCGTACGTTCCAAATGAAATCTATTGCCGCGAGCTGACCATAGTTGGTTCGTTCTCGCTAAACGGGGAAATAGAGGAAGCGCCCAACTCCTCTCCTCCGGGGCAATCGAAACGACCAAGACTGTCTCCCATCGAATTTTACTTTCGGACTTTCCGATGTTTCTTCGACGCATAGGAGAACCCGATACCCTGAAAGTCCAGGTCCACTTTCAAACAGTGAATTGAAAGGTTGCGCCAGGCCCGTCGTTCGCCGTAACCCAAAGCTGTCCGCCGTGACTTTCGACAATCGAACGGCTAATCGTTAGCCCGATGCCCATGCCGCCGGGCTTGGTGGTGTGGAAAGCATCAAAGATACGTTCGACGCTCCCTGGATCAACGCCGATTCCGCAGTCTTGAACAGCCACTCGAATGTCATTGCCATCGCCGCATTCGGTTTTAACTACCACAACTCTCTCACGGTCTTCCACCGTTCTCATTGCCTGGATACCGTCAAGGTCAAGTTCAATATGACCTGTTGTATTTCGACTCGGTCGGCCATCACCGAAGGCAGATTCGTGGCCAGTTCCATCCGTAACGCCACATTGTTTCTCCGCGGTTCGCCGCGGGTTAAGAGTACCACTTCTTCAATGGCCCCGTTTATATTAAGTGGTTCCTTTGCCGGCCGAGCCTTCTTAAAAAGACCGCGCATTCGTGAGACGACATCGGCGGCCCGATTCCCATCGCGAATAATGGCGCGCATCGCTTCCCTGGCTTCAACGAGGTTAGGTGAATCCCCAGCCAGTAAGCGCAGGCCAGCGCTAGCGTTCGTTACGACACCCACCAGCGGCTGGTTGACTTCGTGGGCAATCGAGGCTGCTAGTTCGCCCATGGTAAATACCCGTGAGACGTGAGCCAGCTCGGCTTGCGTTTGGCGCAAAGAAACCGCCTTCTGCTGGAGCGCTCTTTCCGCCAGCCTACGCTCAGTGATGTCCGTTTACGGCGCCAACGAATTCAGCTCTACCCCACTTATCCTTGGTCGAGGGATGACCCACAACGCGGAGGTATTTCACGGATCCATCAGGCATCATCAATCGTTGTTCATAGTCAAGGTCCTTCCTTTCGTTTAAGACGCCCTCAATGAGTTTTCGCACCATGCCTCTGTCTTCCGGGTGCGTTCGCTGGAGCAATAATTCCAACGTAAGTTCAGTCGGGCGATCGTACTCGAAGATGCGATAGGTTTCCTCCGACCAGTAAATTTTGCTGTTGGAGACATCCCAGCCGAAGCTACCCGTCCTGCTTAATCTTTGTGCCTCGGATAGATAGGTCTCACTTCGGCGCAAGGTAAGGTCGCGCCATTCCGGCGGCGTTAGCTCTCTCCAGTTCAGGCGGCCCGAGTCCAGATCCTCACGGCTGCAGTTTAACATGCGGATAAACGCTTCATTGGCTTCAACAATCCGGCCTTCAAAGTTCCAGAAGAAGACGCCCATGATGTTGGCATCGACCAGACGCCGAATCTTTGCTTCGCGTTTCTCGAGATCGCGATAGAGCCGGGTATGCGGAGATCACATGCCAGGATGGCTTCGATTTCCAAGCAGCGTGGGTTAACTTTTCATCGAACATCGGGCCGAAGATCTGCCCTTGGACCGCAAGGACCAGCCGACGCTCCGACATCGGTAGTCCGTCTGCGAAACTGTTGAGAATCCCCTCCGGCGACATAGAAGCGAATTTTTTTGAGTCGACTTGGATCGCCTGCTGTCCAGGTGTCGGACCGAAAGGCGCACTGGTCTCGTTCGCTGACTCACCAACGTCGGGAACGTAGGCTGCAACATAGACCAGTCCAGCGACCTTCGGATCATCACAGACGGGGAGCCAGCTTTTCGTTTCATCGTCGGCCGTTGCCGGCCTTTTTGTTAAAACGAAGCAAAAACCGTTGCCGGCGTTTTGCCTTCGGCCCGAGAGAATCTCTCAGTCTTGACTTCCCGGGCCGGATTCATGGCCAACACTCCTTTTTCGGTGAGCCAGGAAAACAGCATCCGAATGGCTGCCATGTGCTGTTTGACCGTGGGCGGCGCGGCCCGACGTTGAAGGATTTCGATATACGCGGCGACCGTGATCGGTTCGATGTCTTCGAGGTCCTGATACCCGGCGCGCTCAGCCCAAGCTAAAAACTGTTGAATTGCCGGTAGTAGGCGGCTCGCGTGTTGGTGTTGGCGTTGCGGATCGGGACGGAAAAAAAACTCGAAGAACTTTTTGCGGGTTGACGGCCCGGCGCGCGTGATGATGGTTGGAGTTTCGAAAGAATCTGGTGAAACGACGGCAAGTTGGGGGAACGAGCGGAGGATCGAAGTGTTCGACTCGCGTTCGAGTAAAAAGCGGAAGCTCTCTTCGATCGGGCGCTCTGCACTTGCTTTGCCGCCGGTGATCGGCACCTCCACTCTGATTCGTCTCAACAAGTTGGCCATGGGTGAGTCTTTCAGTCTTTCACCTCATGTTCGGCACGACGAAGCTCTGGTCGGTGGCTGGTCAGCCG
>CAZMNG010000669.1:0-3274 GCA_964567505.1 uncultured Chthoniobacterales bacterium | reverse complement strand
CCATGGATGTAGATCAAGTCATTGTCATCTGGATGCGTTATCCGGTGATACAACAGGTGCCGCGCATATATTCGCGAAGCCAAGATTGTCCAGGAACTGCGTGAGCCACGCGTAATGCTCCGGCTGGTGGACCGCGCTGGCAGCGAGGTCGTCGAGGGCTATGGCCACGTTGGGCTAACCCTCCACAGCCACCCCATCTCTTTTCTGCTTGGCGACCTGCGTCGCCAGCGCATTGTGACCTGCGCTGAGGGACAACAGGACCGCGACGGGTGCTGGCTCCAGACCGCTGGCCTCATGCTCGTCTTGCAAATACCGGGCTCGGCGAAAGGCGTGATTTTCATCACCATCGAGGACGAGACCGGCATCACCAATCTGGTGATCTGGCCAAAACTTTATGAAAGGCAGCGACGAGTGATCCTTTCGACCGGCATGCTGGCAAACCACGGCCGCATCCCGCGCGAGGGCAAAGTCGTCCATCTTGTTGCTGGTCGGGTCAGCGATTTCAATAATCAATGTGCGCTCGGGATTGAGGAGGAATGCTGGGGTTGATTGCGATCGCAAGACTGCAGGCGGGGTGAATTAGTCACTGCGGCTTGCGCACCGCCGAACCTGCGAGGGCGTATCCCACAACCTTCTTCAGGATGCATAGAATCCGCTTTGAGCAAGCGTTCCAAATTGAATTCTAAGCAATATTGGTCCCAAAGTACGGCTTTCAGCTTACTGAAAAAATTGAGAGAAATTGGAGCGGGCGAAGGGATTCGAACCCTCGACCCCAACCTTGGCAAGGTTGCAACCGGTTGGCGCCTTGCATGTTAAGGCAGTCCACGGCGCATTGACGCGGCCAAAGGTACGCTATGACTTCCCTCGGGCCACTTCCACAGACGATTCTCGATTTAAATCCGAACAGCAAAAAAGCCCTCGAAAACATCATGCTTTCAAGGGCTTAATTTGGTTGCGGGGACAGGATTTGGCCGGGACCGACTTTTGCTTGCAGTAGCCATTTGACCAAGTTTCACCCGAAAAATGCGGATGATCTGCTCTTCCATGAACCTGGCTCGCTTCATTTGTCCGTCCCTCGTCAGGTCGGACTCTAATTCCTCTTGGAGGAAATACGCGTTGGCAGGCCAGCTATTGTCAAAGTAACGTTTTTTTTGCAGACTCCCCCCATTAGCTTAGGGTCTGGACTCAATTGATCCAATAACAGAGAGCGGTAACCAGGCACAGGCCGGCGAGAAAGTTGCGGGCAGTTTTGTCATAGCGGGTTGCAATGGCTCGAAAATCCTTCAGGCGGCAGAAGGTCCGTTCGATGACATTGCGCAGGCGATAGAGATTAGCGTCAAATGGCAAGAGTTTCTTACGGTTGATTTTGTTGGGAATGACCGGCGTCGTACCGCGTCCTTGCAGGAAGATACGCAGATGGTCCGCGTCATAGCCTTTGTCTCCGATCAACTGCCTGCTCGGCGCGGTCGAAGCAAGCAGAGACGCGGCGCCTTTGATGTCAGCGATATGTCCTCCCGTCAGCAGAAAGACGTGCGGACGGCCCTCTTCGTCGACGAGCGCGTGGATTTTTGTCGTGCGGCCGCCGCGCGAACGGCCGATGGCTTGGCCTTGCGTCCCCCTTTTCTGGCCCCGCTCGCTGAGCGATGCGCCTTGACGGCCGAACTGTCGATCATCGTGAGCGCCGGTGGATCGCCAAACGCAACAAGCGCCGCGAATATACGCTGCCACAGGCCGCGCTGGCTCCAGCGGTTGTATCGATTGAAGACCGTCGTATACGGCCCGTATTCGCCGGGGAGCGCGCGCCATCGGCAGCCCTCCCGCAATCTGTGGATAATGCCGCTGATGACACGGCGATCGTCCGTCCGTTCAGGTCCCGTGTGGACCATCGGAAGATGCGGCGCGATCGCCGCCCATTGCTCGTCACTGAGCCAGAAGTTATCCGTCACGACTCAAGCCCTCCCGCAGAGCTTGCCTAGGGGTAGATCCAATGCAACTGCTGAGAAACAGGGCTCTTTGGGGCGTTTTCTTCCTGCTCCTCACGCTGGCGGCGATCTACGAGTTTCCCCGGGCTTGGGAAAGTACGCCCGGCTTTTACTTGTGGAAACGAATCTCAGGCAAGGCACATCAGGGCCGGTACGTCACATCGGACGGTGTACAAATATATTTTGAAACATTCGGCAATGGGGAACCGGTTCTCGTTCTGCACGGCGGCGGCGCCGGCTGCCTGGAAATGATGCAGAGGCAGATCAGGGCGCTCGCGGACAAGTATTTCGTGATCGCCCCTGACAGCCGGGCCCACGGCCGGTCTGGCGACGGCAGCGGGCCGCTCACTTATGTCCAGCTCGGCAGAGACATGATCAAGGTCCTTGATGAATTGAACGTTCCAGCTGCGAATATCGTGGGCTGGAGCGATGGCGGTATAGTAGGCCTCGAACTCGCGATGCACTATCCGCAACGGGTCCGCAGGCTTGTCGCCATCGGAGCCAATTACAATGTCGGTGGGCTGATCCAGAAGCCTGAGGAGAGCCTCGAGCTCTCGCCGCTCGATGGCCCCTGCGCCCGCGTGCTTCCCGACGCCGCCTCCTGGCCGTTACGCGTCCGTAGAATAGTACAAATGTGGAGGACACAGCCTAATTATAGCTTGGCCGACTTAGGGACAATAAAGGCGCCCACGCTTATCATGGCGGGAGAGTTCGATGTGATCCGGCGTTCGCACTCGGATGAGCTCGTAAAGGCCATTCCAGGCTCGCGGGAAGTAATTATCGAAGGCGGCGGGCATTCGGTGTCTTACAAAGCCGGAATCATAAATGCAAATATAATCAACTTTCTCGCTTCGCCGTTCGCCGGCTGATACGGGACATTGAAACACCGCCGTGCGGGTCTGCCACAATCTGGAGACTGACGGTGCTTCACCACCCTCGCAATTCCCAGAATCTTTCTGGCGCGTTTGGGAGATTAGACCGAAATGGTGAGCCAGTTAGGCCTAGGCCGCTGGGTGAAAATTTAGTAGTAGGTCATAACGACGTCGCGTTGACGCCAGTTGGAACTGGGGAAGGTCGTGCTTCCGCATGCGAATCATAATGCCGGTCAGGACCGGAACTAGCGACGTCGTGGGCGCAGAGAAGCTTCTGGAAACAATACTTGGCGGCGCCGGTGAGCCGGCAGCGCCTTTCGGGCTTATCCGGGACGAGCGCCGGGTGGCGAAAAGCGCCACTCTCAAATTGGAACGGGATCTCGCAAGCCGCCTCAGCGATCGCGCCGCGGCACTTAATAT
>CAZMNG010000668.1:0-3285 GCA_964567505.1 uncultured Chthoniobacterales bacterium | reverse complement strand
TCGGATCCGATTCACCGTATTCTCGGCGGCGACCGCCTCATTCTTTGCCTTAACTGCAGCCTCAACCGAAGCCCGGAAACTGTCTGAATAGAGGATGCCGGCAATCTGAAAATCCACGACTTCGATGTGATAGAGGTTCCCGAGATCATTCGCTAGAAGGGACTTGAGGGCGTTCACAATCTGGTCGCGGTTTTCACTGATTCGAGTGGTATTCTGCTGAGCAAAAATTTTCGCGGTGCGATCGGCGACGATCCGCTGGAAATTCTCTGTGATATCAAAATTACCCGCGCGGCCAACCTCATAGAGCAGCGGCAGCACTGCCTGGGGAGGAATGCGATAGGTAAGACCAACAGTCACGGCGATCGGCTGGTTATCGATTGTGTTCACGGTAAGGCCCTCGAGCTTGAAAGTGTCCAAAGACACCTGTATCCGATCGACCTGGTCGATCAGCGGCAACTTGAAATGCGGACCGGGTCCGAGGGGCTTGGCCGTAACGACTTGCCCAAGTCGGCGCACACCCGCCATCTCCGTGGGTTCGACAACGAAATACGAATCGAGGGCGAAGAGACCAACGAGGATCACAACGGCGACGCCAACAATCAGCCTAAACAGGAAGGTCGGGCTGCTGATCGGGGGCTCCTGACGCTGGAGAACAAATTCTGGTGGTGGTCGATCGCTCATCTCAACCTATTTTGGCGCTCCGTAGCGTTTGCAAAGTTCCAAGTTTACGTCCAGCACGTTCACAAATTTCTCTCCAGCCAACCCTCCGAACGGGGCCGAAGCGTTCGCCTGCACGATTTGGTCTATTTCTTTACGGACATCGGCCACATCGCGCTTGAGGTCTTCGGCCCACTTCGGGGCGACTCGATCCAGCTGAGATTCGGCATTTTGTAAGGAGATGTCGGGGTCGAGGCCCGAACCCGAAGCCATCACTAAATCACCGGGAACATCTTGAAGATCAGCATCCGGATTTTCCTGGCGCCACATATCGAAAAAGTTCGACTGAATGTCTGAGCCGTCCTTGACTGGTTGAATGGAGGTTTGCGGCTTACCGCCAGCTCCCGTCTGCGTGACGGCCGACGGGAACATGCCTGGATGGTCCTGCGAAAAGTTCTCGAAGAAGAGGACCGCTAAATCAGGCGCCTTGGGCTGAGGGGTGCTCGGATTGTCTTTAATCCATTTTGCGACCAAGTCCGGATGGGCTTTCGACCAGACGTCCACATATGCGCCATGAGTTGGATCCCCAGTAACCCATGCTTGGGCCACTGCGTTGTGCAAATCGGCCCACTGAGCCACGATGTGGGGGTTGCCTTGGAATTTGTCTTGTTGAAACCAAGCCTCGATGTCCGGAGCAACGAGCTGCCCGGCTTTCGACCCGCTCTTATATTTGACGATTGGTCCAAGCGTGCCGGCAACGCGGTTGCGCAAGAGATAGTTCGAGGCAGCGTAGGTCGAGGCGGCCGAGGCAGACGCGTCGTAGGAAGCGGCGGAGAGCCGCGGCTGGAAGTATTCGTCCTTGGTGAACGGTTGGGCAATCAGCCTTGAGCCTACGACTGTGCCGTCCGGACCTTTTACCAGACTACCATTTGCCTGAAACGGAAAGAAAACCTGCCCACAAACATCACTGGATTTTTCCATTGAATGTCCGGGCGCAACATGGACGCATGCTTGTTTCAACGCCGGCCAAAATGTTCCAGGCGCCAGCAACGCACTTCGCCGCGCGAACTTCCGGAATCGCGGCGGCGGTGTCGTGGCCCCACTTACGTTCTGGGCCGGTTTCAGCACGAGTGAGAACGGTAAGACCATCATCGCAAAACAAGCGAAGAAATTCGTTACGGCGGTCGGGCTCTGGTACGGATGAGCGAAGTTCATCCCAAAAAATCCGCCTCCGTTCGTTCCTAATTCCTCCATCGGCACAGTCGCAGCGATCGGACCAGTCACAATCGTCTGTTGTTTTGGCTGACCGTTGTCCGCCGTTCCCATTGCTCCGGGCTCTAGGGTAGACACCTCATAGGCGCACTTGAATGTCATGGGAGTACCTTGCTGCAAAAAGATAATGGACAGCACAAACGCGACTGGAAGAAAGATGTAAATGAGCACCCGCCACATGTCCACGAAGTAATTTCCGGCGGACGAGTCTTTGCGGAAGAGTCGAATAATCGCCGTTAAAGCACAGAAACCAACGCTGGCCGAGAGAAAATAGTTGGCAACACAAAAGAATATTTGACTGAAGTTAGAGAAATGTTGATCGCCCGCGTAGTGCTGCAAATTGGTGTTGGTCATAAATGACGCAACACTGTGGAAAATAGTCGACGGGAACAACATGCCTCTCCCAAGGTCATTCAGCGGCATCACCGGCTGGAGCGAAAGGATGAGAAACCCTCAAACGAATAGTACCGTATTGAATATCAGCAGGGCGCCCGTGTACTGCTTCCAATTCATCGGCCCGGTATCGAGCCGGTTTTCGAACCAGCTAAAAACTGCCCAGGGACGATATTTTCCGTCCATGATCCAGGCGATGTATTTGCTCAACGGGATCGCTATGATCAGCGTAAAGACTATAATCGCGATGGCTAAAAACCACATATTCTAAACTCCTAGTGAAAGGGCAGTGATAGTCTGGCTTAGAACCATTCCGGCCGGATCAGCGCCACGAACAGGTAGATAAACAACAGCAGTGCAACTACGGCAGTTAAAAAGATCATCGTCAAACTCCGCTTAGATTCTTTCGCAAGCCTCCATGAACAGAAGGCATAGGCCCATCGATAAAAGACCTAGGAGAAATAAACCTGGCAGCCAAATCTCGAGCATCATGTGAAGTAGATTTTCTTGGATAACCTCGGCGCTCACCAGCGCTTTCGGGCCGAATGACAAAAACTCAACCCTTACCAGAGCGAAATTATCGCTCGAGGCGACACCCGACGTCGCAACGCGCTCCTTCAGAGCTCTTCTCGTGCCAATCTATTTTCTTTTCGCTCAAACTTTTTCTGCGAGAGAGAACGGCAGATTGCTTTTACAGCAACTATAGCCAGGACTCGCAGAATGCGAGATTCGCCGGTAAATGCTCTCGCAAAATGCGAGCGTCCATCGCTTTCGGAAATGCCGTTCTAAACGACGTCTTACAGGTTAGGTTGACTGCACGGGACCACTTTAAAAAAAGCCGGGTACTCGCATGTTGCCAGTATATTCGTAGTTGAAACTCGCAATATGCGAGGTCATTCGCTCTATTGCGGTGATTAGCCGTTGGGTAACTCTCGTTGGAAACGAGGTTATAGTGAAAGAATG
>CAZMNG010000667.1:2014-3292 GCA_964567505.1 uncultured Chthoniobacterales bacterium | reverse complement strand
AGATTGGGCTATTTGGCCGAGTCAGTTCCGGCAAGTCCTCGTTGCTTAACTATCTTCTCGAAGTCGATCATCTGCCTGTAGGCGTCACCCCCGTAACTGCAGTTCCAACACGAATCAGCTACGGTCCACGCGCGCAGGTGAGAATCGAATTTGCGGATAGTTCGCCGGAGAGCGTGAGCTTCTCCGAGTTATGGGAATATGCAACTGAGCAGGGCAATCCGAACAACACCAGGCATGTTACCAATATTCGTCTTAAATTGCCTACTTCCCGGCTGGAGGAAGGCATAGCCTTTGTCGATACGCCGGGACTCGGTTCGCTGGTGACCTACGGGTCTGCCGAAACATTGGCGTACCTCCCAAGATGCGATCTGGGGTTGTTAATGGTTGACGCGAGCTTGGGGATTTCCTTGGAGGATGTCGCAGTGGTGGAGGCGCTATACCGGGCGGGCGGGAGTGTAATGATTTTAATCAGCAAAGTGGACCGTTTCAACGGCGCCGAACGAACGCAATTGGTCGAATATGTTGCGCGAGCGTTCGAACACCAGCTTAGGCTTTTGCCGCCAATTTTTCCGATTAGTGTCGTCGGTGAATCGTCAATACTTTGCGACAATTGGTTCAAAGAGCGCCTGCAGCCGATGATCAAGTCAAACCGGCGTTTGGCCGCTGCAGCTACGACCCGAAAAATTACAGTCCTGCGGAACGCGCTGATTGCAACGCTGGAAGCCAGGTTGACGAAAAGCGGGGAGTCCGTTTCGAACGAGCGACCCGAAAATAGGGAAGTGCTCAGTGCCTTCGGGGAAGTAGAAAAATCATTTGATGGAATTCTGGAGAGATCGTTTGAACTAGGCCACGGCTTCTCTGTTCAGAACACGTTAATTCTTAAGGTTACGGTCGACAAGATCGCGGCCGCATGGCGCGATCGATCCGTCGTGGATTCGAGTCAGATTTTGGCGCTAACAATCACTGAACTTCTTGCACAGCCGGTTGCCCGGATGGAAGAAGAATATCATCGCATAAGGAATCAGGCATTGCATGCTTTGGAGAGGGCCGAGAAAACCCTTCCACAGGGACTGAGGCTGGAATTGCCCAGGGCGTCGGGGATGCCTCCACTTGATCCGGCTTCGGTCGCTCAAAAGCTGCAAGCGAAAAGACCAGCGCTGACGATAGTCCCTAGCTTGCTCCTGGTGAAGTGGCAGCTTCATCGTAAACTTCGCAGACAGGTATTATTGGATTTGACTGGCTTTCTTGATCTTTACGCAACGCAAGTCCGGAACTGGT
>CAZMNG010000667.1:0-2004 GCA_964567505.1 uncultured Chthoniobacterales bacterium | reverse complement strand
GTTGCGAGAATCAGTTGATGCTCTAAAGAAAGCGTATGAGGCAGCCGCCGACTTGTACCGCATCCAACTTCAGAATGGCGAAATTCCCGGGGCTCAGGATCGCCTGCAAATGTCTGCGGATCTTGATCGACTCAAAGCGAATCTATGAGTTTTCCTTTGTTTTTTCCGATCCGAGGTCTTAAAACGATTTTTGTGTTGGCAATGGAGTTTGCCAATCCGAATAACAGGCCGTTGGAAGCAGGCGTCCTTCAAATCGTGGGAACTCGGAAGGATATGGTTACTGTCTGGTCGACGTTCTGCTATTAGCGCGCTGCCTCTTGACGCTTGTGTTCACAACGTTCGTCGGTTCCCCTCGCAAGAAGGCCTCGATATTTTGCACGGTCAGCGCGTTGATGCGTTCAACCGCTTCAATGCTGTTGAATGCCACATGCGGCGTAAACACGACATTCGCGCGTGCGAGTAGCTTCGCATTGTCCATCAGGGTTTGGAGTTGCTTGATCTTTTCTGGATTTTTCAAGCGAAACTCTTCTGAGCTCGTTGTTTGAATACGCGTGACGATGCGCTCTGTAATAATGCTCATCGCGTCTTTTTGCATCACGCTCTCTTCCTCAAGGACGTCCAGGCCAGCTCCTGCCACAACGCCTTCATTGAGCGCCTCGATGAGTGCAACAGTATCGACCAACGCTCCGCGCGCTGTATTGATCAAGACGACTCCATGGCGCATTTTCGCGAAGGCTTTTCGATCAAGCACATGCAGCGTTTCCGGCGTCAGCGGCGTATGTAGCGAAATGACGTGCGAGCGACCCAGCAACTCATCAAGCGGCACGTATTGCAGGCCTACAATTTCCGCCATCAGGGACTGCCTGTAGGGCTCATAGGCAATCACTTTCATTCCGAAGGCAAGTGCGATGTGGGCGACTCGGAGCCCGATTCTGCCGGTCCCGACGATGCCCAGCGTTTTATCTTTAAGATCAAAGCCTCGGAGGCGCTCATAGGAAAACTTGGCGCGCTTGTTTGCCTCGCGCACTTCATTGAGTCGACGGGACAACGCCAGCATCAAAGCGAAGGTATGTTCCGCAACGGTGTTGGCGTCGGCTCCCGGGACGTTCGATATCGTTATGCCGCGGCGCGTGCACTCCTCTACGTCGATGTGATCATATCCCATCGAGCGCGTTGCGATCAGCTGCACGTTTCGGTACTGGTTAAGTGCGGTGGCGGCGACTAATGTGTGAATATAAAGGCACAGAATTTCAGCATCCAGTTCTCCTTCCTGCAGATTGGACGCAAAAGCAAGCTCATGCCCGGCGAGCGCGGTTTCGAAGAATAGCTGCTCGGACGCCTCCGCTTCGAAGAAGCATATCTTCATGTCGATCTTCCCGTTTCAGTTGGTGAATATCGACCGGGCGATAAGGATTTCGACGATGCCCGGCAGATGGTCGCTCGCACAAACAGGGAGTCAAACTGACGGCCGCCAGAGATTTTTGTTTGACGAAACGACTCGCCAAACATGAAATTCGCCATCGGTCGGAGCATTATCATAACTTGCCACCTTTTCGAAATAAGATCGTAGGTAGGAGTTATCAGCCCTAAGGCGTTTTCCCAACACTTTCGCGCCGGTAGGCAAAGCTCCATTGCCAGTGCGGAAATACCATAACGCCGTCAGATCCGCAAGGAAGAATTGCCACGTCGAGCCTAATGATTTCTATACAAACAATTCCCGTCGAGTGTCGCCGAACGGGTATGCGCCCTGGACGATTGTTCACGAATCAGTTTGTGCGCGAGCGCTAAATCAAAAGCTTCGTAATCACGAACCTCCTTCCGCGTATCCGAAATTTGAGGATAGCAAAACTTTAGTCCCGCTTGCCGAAATCTTGTGACATACTCGAGATATGAGATGTAAAATTGTATTTCCCGATCAAAACGGCCTATCCTTTCATCCACATAATTCCGGTTCTCCGTGCAATACCTATCAAGTTGGGAGAATATTTCAGGATACAACAGGGC
>CAZMNG010000666.1:0-3296 GCA_964567505.1 uncultured Chthoniobacterales bacterium | reverse complement strand
TCAACCGGTTCAGCATCTGCAATCGCGGGCGGAGTCGCTCTTGCGGTGTTGACGTTGCCGACAATCCTTTTAACGACAGAACAAGCCCTTCTCGGTGTGCCAAAGTCGCTGCGTGAAGCTTCGTACGGCCTGGGCGCAACAAAGTTCCAGACCATTTTCCGAATCGTGTTGCCGAATGCTCTACCAGCGATCATGACCGGCGTCATGCTTGCAACCGCACGCGCCGCAGGAGAAACCGCTCCGGTGCTTTTCACCGCGCAATTTAACTCCTACTGGCTGAGATCCCTGATGGAACCAGCCGGGTCCCTTGCCGTTCTGATCTACAATTTTTCGACTCTGCCGTACGATTACCAGATCCAGATGGCATGGACCGCGTCGCTGGTTCTCCTGATACTTGTGACCGTCACCAATATCGCCGCGCAAACGGTTTTCAGACAACGCACAAAATAATTCTGCGCGATATTTGCGAGTTTCGAATTTGATTTTGTTGAACTTCCAAAAGGAGGCTGACGCGCATTTCTCACCGCCGGTGAGAAATGCGAGCTAGCACGATCTTAAAAGCTCTTGAAAATCATCATTTCGGTCAGAGTGTTCTTCAACCACAGGGGGCAACCTCCCAGGTTATGGAGATTCCTGAACGTGTTTTTGATCTGATTCGATACCAGCTCAACCATCATCCGCAGGCTGATGCGTTCGCGCAAAAAGTGGATGGGAAATGGATAAAGTCTTCGACCTCTGACTGCGTGGAAGCGATTGAAGCGCTGGCGTGGGGATTGCATCTGGCGGGAGTCCGCGCCGGCGACCGGATCGCAAACGTGTCGGAAACGAATCGGACGGAATGGTACGTCATCGATTCAGCAGTGATGTCGCTCGGCGCGGTTCATGTCCCGATCTATCCCAATATCACCGGCGAAGAGTTCCAATACATCCTCAGCGACTGCGAAGCCAGATTGCTCTTTGTCTCCGGCGAGAGTCTTTATCAGACCATCGCGCCGCTTCAGGCGCGCCTTCGCGCGCTGCGACAGATCTTCAGCTACGACCCGATCAGCGGAGTCAAACATTGGAAACAGGTTCAAGCCGCGGGCAAGGCCGGACTCGAGGATCCGGAAAGCAAGATCTCTCTGGAGAAAATTACGGCAAAAGTCAGTCCGGACGACCTGGCGACGCTCATCTATACGTCGGGAACCACCGGCAACCCGAAAGGGGTAATGCTTTCGCACGCAAATTTGCTTTCCAATTGCCGGGTCTGTGCGCAGCTGATGCAGACCAAAACGCAGGAGCGCGCGCTTTCTTTTCTGCCGGCTTGCCATATCTACGAGCGAACGTTGATCAACGTTTACGTGTTGGTGGGAACTTCAGTCTA
Organism: uncultured Chthoniobacterales bacterium; assembly: GCA_964567505.1. GTDB lineage: Bacteria > Verrucomicrobiota > Verrucomicrobiia > Chthoniobacterales > JAFAMB01 > JAFAMB01. Next base: position 1,933 of record CAZMNG010000666.1, on the reverse strand, counting down.
CTTTGCCCAAAACCTCGATACGATTGGCGAAGATCTCCGCGAGGTTCGCCCGCATATCTTTACGACCGTGCCTCGGCTACTGGAGAAGATCTACGAAAAGATTGTCGCAACTGGGAACGAACTCCGCGGACTGAAGCGAGCGATCTATTTCTGGGCGCTGAAGCTCGGCACCCAATTTGATCCGGAATCGCCGGCGAACTGGTTCCAAAAAATGCAACTAGTTCTAGCCGATCGACTCGTTTATTCTCATTGGCGCCGATCGATCGGAGGACGCGTCCGAGCGATTATATGCGGATCGGCGGCGTTACAACCGCGGCTGGGGCGCGTTTTCTGGGCCGCACGCATCCCTGTTTACGAAGGATATGGGCCGACGGAAGCGGCGCCGGTCATTGCCACAAATTATCCGAGCAGTCACTGCCACAGACTCGGGACTGTCGGTCCGGTGGTTCCGGGAGGGGAAGTCAGAATCGCACCCGACGGAGAAATCCTCTATCGCGGCCAGAACGTGATGAAAGGCTATTACCACCAGCCGGAAACGACGGCAGAAGCGATCGATCAGGACGGGTGGCTTCACACCGGGGACGTCGGAGAGTTCGACGGGACGTTCCTGAAAATAACAGATCGCAAAAAGGAAATATTCAAAACGTCCGGCGGCAAATACATTGCGCCGCAGCAGGTCGAGAACAGGTTGAAGGAATCCGATTTCATTGATCAGACGATGGTCGTCGGTGAGAACCGCAAATTCCCCGCGGCACTTGTAGTCCCGACGTTTCATGCCGTTTCAGACTATTTCCGGAAAAAAGGGATCCAATTCCGTTCGAATCACGAGCTGGCAACAAATCCGGACGTCAACGAACTGATTGGAACCGAAATCCGGAGACTCAACGAACATTTCGGACACTATTCGCAGATTAAAAAATTCGTTCTCCTCGCCGCGGAATGGTCGATCCCGGGCGGGGAGCTGACACCGACCCTGAAGCTAAAACGGCGACAACTTTTGACCAAGTACGCAAATGAGATTGAGTCGCTTTATATCGAGACAGAGGAAGGGGACGACGCTTCGGAAGCTCCCGAAAACGAACCCAATTCAACCGCGACGACGGTTGCACCAACGTGAGAACCTCCATGCAAGAACCAATATACATTGTTGACGGTGTTCGCACGCCGTTTGCAAAAGCAGGGACGACTTTTGCCGACAGCGAAGCGGTGGATCTCGGCAAGACCGTGGTCGCACTTCTAGTCGCGCGGACAGGGATCGACCCGTCCAGCATCGAAGAAGTCATCATCGGATGTGTTGGCCAGCCAGTCGATTCTGCCAACGTGGGACGAGTTATTGCGCTGCGCGCCGGGATCCCGGACTCGGTGCCGGCAATCACCGTTCATCGCAACTGCGCATCAGGGTTTGAAGCGGTAACGCACGCCGCGGAAAAAATGCTGGTCGGTCGCGGGGAGATTTTCATCGTCGGCGGTGTCGAGAGCATGTCACAGATGCCGCTACTCTATTCGCATGAGGCGGCGAAAAAATTCGCTGCATTTGCTCGGGCCAAGAACGTTTCTCAAAAGCTCGCAGCACTCAGCAGCTTCCGGCCGGCCGATTTTCAACCTCGGATCGGCCTGCAACTTGGCCTCTCCGATCCGGTGTCCGGATGTAACATGGGGCAAACAGCGGAAAATCTCAGCCGCGACTTTGACATCGCCCGTGAGGCGCAGGATGCGTTTGCATTGAAATCCCATCACAAAGCGGTTGCTGCGCGCGAGAAATTGAAGGCGGAAATCACGCCTGTTTATCTGCCGAAAGCGAAAAACGGGAACACGTCGATGGAACAGGATAACGGCCCCCGAGAAAATCAGTCGATGGAAGCGTTAGCCAAACTTAAACCGTCATTCGAACCGGAGACCGGCACCGTGACGGCGGGAAACTCTTCACAGATCA
>CAZMNG010000665.1:0-3302 GCA_964567505.1 uncultured Chthoniobacterales bacterium | reverse complement strand
TGCCCGTCGCCTTGCCATAGGCATCCGCCATCATGGCGGCTCCGCCTTCGTTACGGCAAACCGTGAGTTGCAATTTCCGTTCGTAAAAGGCGTCGAGAACCGAAAGATAACTTTCGCCTGGAACGCAGAACACATGGTCGACCCCGTTGACGATCAATTGATCGACTAAGGCTCGTGCCGCCGTGATTTTGAGGAGAGTCGGTTCCATGACGTCGCCTGTCTAAGCCCGGATCGCCCAAAGATACCCACGAAAAAGGTTCCGGCGTCAGGTTGTTTACTGTATTCACGCTACATTATGCGCCGCATCGATGATGTATGTATTGGGATGGGCGCGACCGGTGCGGCAGCGTCAGGTCGTCGGCTCCTCCTGATGCTGATCGCATAAACAGTGTGCCCGTGCTTTGATTTCTGGGTTCATGATGAAATCATGTTTGCTGCGCAAATTCACGCCGACATCCAGTTCCAGGTGCTCGCCACCAACGTACCGGAGCCGCAGCTTTTTGGCGACTGTGATGAGGTGGATCTGCATCTCGATTTGGGCAAAGAATTCTCCAATACAGTTTCTCGGGCCTGCCCCAAACGGCAGCATTGCTAATTCGTGCCGATGTCGTGATTGATCGGGATTGAACCGATCCGGATTGAATTGATCTGGAGCCTCCCAGAAAGCAGGGTGCCGCTGGATTAAATATGGTGAAATATAGATCTCCGTTCCGGCGGGAACGAAATACTCACCGAGTTGATCGTCTTTCACCGCCCTGCGCGTAATCAGCCAAAGAGGTGGATACAAGCGCAGCGCCTCGTCAATAACCTGACGCGTATAAGCAAATTTCGGCAGATCATTAAGCTGAGGAAATTCACCTCCTAATGGAATACTGAGCTCTTTCGACAGTTTTCGCTCGACCTCCGGGTTCTGCGAGAGCAAATACCAGGTCCAATTCAAGGCGCAAGCAGTGGTTTCATGTCCGGCGACAATGAGGGTTATGATCTCATTTACCAACTGATGGTCGGGCATACTCTCGCCGCTTTGTCGATCGCGCGCCTCCATGAGCATGCCCAGAATGTCGTGCGATATTATGTTCTGCCCCCGCCTTTTAGCAGCGACCTGGATGATTATTTCTGCCAAGGCCCTGAACGTTTGTGCAAACTGCAAGTCCCGCTCCGACTCGTCGGAGAGGACCCTGAAATGCGGCGCAACCTGCTCGCAATCATCTCCGAAGATGGAAGTGAGCACCACCTCTAGTACCATAAGGCTGGTGTCGCGGGTTACATTGACACTCTCTTTCCTGCCAGCCGCCTGCTCCCATTTTTTGAGCAACGCAATGTTGGCCGATGTAATGATTGGAGTCAGTGCTCCAATAGAATCCCGGTGGAACACAGGTTGCATTGTTCTCCGCTGCTTTTTCCACAATTCGCCTTCGCTTACCACAAGACCATTGCCCATGACCAGCCTAACACGTTTGGCATCCCGACCTTTCTTATAGTTCTCCCAGTTTTTGCGGAGGACGTATACTACATATTGGGGATCGTTGACCACGTAAACATTCGTACCGTAGATATAAGCTTTATAAATGTTTCCATATCGCTCGAAGTGATCGGTCATCCAACTCAAGAGATCTTGAGATGTGTCGTACTTTTCAGAGGGTCCGGGCGGCGTTCGCCTAACAGCGGTATTCATTTATTTTGACCTCTCATTTCAGTTTTCTGCCAATAGCGGCGACATCATCTCCCACACCGAATGAATTGGCTTCTCCTCAGTGCAGTGGTTTCTTGTCGAAATGCTACTAGTCCTCATTACAAAACCGTTGATCGCCGCCTTACAATTATGAAATAGCGCCAAGAAACGTTGCCCAACGAATTTAATCTGAAACTAGAAGATCAAGGGCCGAACAACACCATTTCCGAAAAAGCGAGGTCGCCGATACGCGGTGGTTCGCGTCCCTTGAAATATTTCGGCCCACGATCAAAAAAATACTTGCCTATCAGTCCCGGCAACGGGCCAGTCGCGTCGAGGCAAACAAACAGGATGCCCTGCCTTGTCAGCGCTCGTCCAATGGGACCAGCGAAACGCACGAAATCGCGAACATCGCGACAATAGACGAGTTGCACCGCAGGCACCATCCCGCGGAGGAAGCGTCGCGGCAGAAAGACGAAGGGATTGGCCTCGCCCTTCTCGGTGACGACATAGGCGAGACAGCCGTAGTCGGCATGCGCAACCAGAATGTCGCGCTCCTCCTTGCGGAGCGACGGGCCGTAATCGTCACGAGTATCGAACGGGCGGACGCACGTGTTCGCGACCCGTGGGTTCAAGGCGGGACAGGCAATAATTTGTCCAAAACTATAGCGCCTAAAACCTTGTGCTTCGATGATCGGCACTGTGTGTGGGGAAGGGTTAAGGTTGGTATAAGTGACGTCCTTGTAGCGAACAGTGGCTGCAAGGAGGAGAGGTGCATAGCCTCGATAGTTCGGATCGACGTACCAACTTGAGCCATTGCACCGGACGTGCGCTTCGCCGTTAGCATATAGCGTCGAGAAGATTAGCAGAATGACGCCGACCGGCGTACCGTTGACTTCGAGCATATAGCCGAAGCGCGGATAGGGGGCGGGCGTCTCGCGCCGGGCGAGCTGTTGCATGGCGCGCGCCCAATAGGCTCGCGTTCGCTTGGGAAAGCCTTTCGTTAACAGCTCGATCAGGCCCGCAATGTCGGCGTCGCCGATCGGACGGCAGCGAATTCGAGGTGGCGTGTCGTGCGTCATTTCCGGTTACCATGCACCATCGAATGAATTGCTCAGAGACAGTAAAAAATTAAACAAATCTTTCTAAAAGAGACGGAGGCAGATTTGCAGTCAATGTTTACGTAGGCATTTGCAAGACGGACGCAGTCCGGGTTCGATGCATCATGCGCGAATTCCCAATAGAGCGCGCGCGCCATTTTGTAGATGGGACCCGGTGGCAGAGACCGCTCGTCAATACGTGTCATCGGCGCAACTTTTTGAAGATTGCCGGTCGAGAAAATCTCGTCCGCGGTCTTGAAATCATCGTAGTTCAACGTTGTTTCAACGATACTGACGCCCGCGCCACGCAAGAGACCGATGACGCGCTGGCGCGTCACGCCGTCGAGGAAAGTACCATTGGGTACTGGAGTGAAAACGACGGCGTCCTTGACCATGAAAGCGTTGCAATTGGCGAATTCCCCAACATTGCCAAGCATGTCAAGCATAAGGCAATTGTCGTATGCACGCTTCGCCACCTCCATTAGTGCGCGTGATCCATTGGCGTAAAGGCAACTTGCTTTCGCGTTGAC
>CAZMNG010000664.1:0-3304 GCA_964567505.1 uncultured Chthoniobacterales bacterium | reverse complement strand
GGCGATCTCACAAGCGAAAGAGCTGAATGATATGCACGGATTAGCCGTAGCACTACTTATTGCGGCGGTTCTCGCTCAAGTGGAGGGTAAGCCTGCTGAAGTGGGCCGTTTGGCGTCGAATTTGATCGAACTCTCCACGCGTCAGAATTTCGCGCAATGGCGGGCTATCGGAGTCATTTTCCGCGGCTGGGCGCGCAGTGTCTTGGATAACACAACTGAAGGAATCGCGTGCATCGAGCAGGGAATAAGAGACTATCGGGCGAACGGTTCGGTGCAGGGCCTGGCATATTACCTAGTGCTTAAGGCTGGAGCTTTGCACCGTGCGAATCGTACTCTAGAAGCGCTTGAGGCAATAAAGGAGGCAGACGCATTGGTCAAGAAATATGAAGAATACTGTATGCGTTCCGGACTGCACCTGCTCCGCGGCGTGTTTCTCGCGGCCATTGGTGGTGAAGAGAGCCAAATTGAGGCTTCGTTCAGTGAAGCCATCAGAATCGCGCGGGAGCAGAAGTCGGTTTCGGACGAGAAAAGCGCCGAAGCAACCTACGCGGAATATCGTCGCCAAAAAGCGAGCGGGTCAGGAGGACGTGGATTCCGACTGCGTCTTTGGTAACTTCTTGCAGCTCCCTGCCTTTCGTTCAACGCCCCCGCCCGCGAAATCCTTCGCTGTTCTCCGCCGAGTTGCCATGGTCGGCGCCCGTCCGGCCTCCAAAGATGATTTTGCGAGGCATCGTAGATCGTTGCACATCCGGCGGCGAGAAAGGTTCCCGTTTTTTGGGTTTAAAAGAACGTGGGTGACGCGGGTCACCGATCTCTGGCATAATCCAGAACTACAGATGACCAAGACCGAACTTCAAAGCGCACTTGCCGAAGCCACCCAGACCGACAAATGAACCGCTGGAGCATTCCTCGATACGCTCAGCACGCTCGCCTACAAAGAGATTAAAAAGAATGGCGAATTTTTCTTGCCTGGTTTTGGTAAGTTGGTGAAGCAGAAGAGGAAAGCGCGCACGGGCTTCAATCCAAAGACGCAACAGAAGATTAAGATTCCAGCCAAGACCGTCGTCAAATTTCGTGTTGCCAAGGCCGCAAAGGACGCGGTTCTGGGGGTAAAGAAGTAGAATTCGGCAGTATAATTTCGAAAGTATCACTCATCCGATGAACGCAACAGGACCACCTTGCCGGGCGATGCCTACCGCTTCAAGAAGACGCTCAGCGTCGCGGCCCGCGAGAAGCTCGAACAGCTTGCCTACTTGAAGGGGCCTTTGTCTTTTTGGTAGAGTGCGGTGATGCCATAGAAGGTACCGCGATGGCCGGCTGAGCGTGCGCAGGTTCCCGCGATTGCTTTTCCGCTGCTGTCAGACTTACTGCACTAGTGCGAGGTGCCCGCTTCTCGTTTAAAGCTTGATCGTAACCGCCTTCAATTCGGTGAACGCTTCCACTCCTTCCTGGCCTAGTTCACGACCCCAGCCCGATTGCTTAAAACCTCCCCACGGCAGGTTCGGATCGAAAACATCAGAGCAGTTCACCCACACGGCGCCGGCATTCAATGCCTTAGCCAAGCGCAGCGCTTTGGAAATGTCGCGCGTCCAGATGCTAGCGGCCAAACCGTAAAGGGTTTGATTAGCAACCGCCGGGATTTGTTCAGCACTGTCGAATGGAATTGCACAGACCACTGGTCCAAAGATCTCCTCCCGCTCAACACTCATGGCTGGCGTGGTGTTCAGCAGAACGGTGGGTTCGTAAAAATAGCCACGCTCACCAACGTGCTTGCCGCCTGCGAGGATCTTTGCCCCGTCCTGTGTGCCATCATGCACATAGGACTGAACCCGATTCAACTGCGCTTCTGACATCAGCGGACCGATCTCACTTTCGGAATTGAACGCCGCCCCAAGTTTTATCGACTTCGCACGTTCGGCAACGCCATCCACGACGCGGTCAAAAACGTTCTTTTCAACATAGAGGCGGGACCCCGCACAACAGACTTGGCCTGTATTTCGAAAAATCGCCGTCGCTGCTGCCGGAATCGCCGATGCCAGGTCGGTGTCGGCAAAAATAACATTGGGTGACTTGCCTCCGAGTTCGAGGGTTACCCTCTTTAAATTTCCAGTCGCAGCCTGGACGATTTTTTTTCCGACATCGACAGATCCGGTGAAGCAAATTTTGTCGACGTTGTTGCTTTGAGCCAATGCTGCACCGGCCGTTTCCCCAAAACCGGTAAGGATATTGAGGACTCCGTGAGGTAACCCTGCTTCATCGCAAAGCTCCGCAAGCCGTAACGCGGTAAGCGGCGTCTGTTCCGCCGGCTTCAGAATCATGGTGCAACCCGCCGCAAGCGCCGGAGCAACTTTCCAACTTGCCAGGACGAAAGGGTAATTCCAAGCAATGATCCCTCCCACTACCCCGATTGGCTGCCGGAGGGTAACGCAATGATATGGATCTGCCTGGAGTGAGAGGTCGAAGCTCCTGCCGCTGAGTTTGGTGGCCCAACCGGCATAGTAACGGTATGTCTCGGCTGCAAACCAAATTTCGCCGCTCGCCGTCGCGACCGGCTTTCCCGTATCAAACGCTTCCAAGTGCGCTAATTCTTCCAGGTTCTCTAAAATGAGATCCGCGAGCTTAAACAAATACGCGCCGCGTTGCGCCGGGGCCAGGGTGCTCCATCGCTTCTCGAAAGCGTCACGAGCAGCGGCTGCGGCCTTTTCAACATCTTCTTTCTTGGCCGAGGGAACCTCGGTGATGGCGGTTCCTAGAGCCGGATCTTCGGTTTCGAAGGTTTCCCCAGCGGCGGGATCGACAAACTGGCCGTTAATATAAAGCTTCTTCGGACGCGCAAGGAATGCCTTCGCTTTCGGAGACAATTGCTTCTCAGGGTTATGGATGAGGATGTTGTTCGTCGGAGAGTCTTTCTCTCCGCTTAGTTCTTGCGCCTCGAATTGTATTGCTGGCATATGAAAGCACCTTTCTTTTTCGGCCCGATCCCCGATCGAGCGACGCCCTAGAATGGCTGCATTGGGAGATGAGGAAATTGGACGAATAAGGTTTGTGCGAATACCTTAGCTCCCCACCATCATCGACTGGCCGAGTTTGCTCTAATACTTTTATTGAAGAGATGCGAGTGCTTTCGAATATGCCGAGATGCGTGGCTAAAGAAACCCTTGGCTTTCAATCATCCCGACATAACAACATTAAAGCGTGAGCATTAATTTAATTAATGCACGATGCCCATCGCCACCCGTTCAACCTCGACGACGGCGTCTTTCCCGGACTCCGCGCCGGTCAGGACCTTGTTTACGTTCTGAAA
>CAZMNG010000663.1:0-3305 GCA_964567505.1 uncultured Chthoniobacterales bacterium | reverse complement strand
CTCCACTGAGAAAACGACGCAGGCGGAGGCCGCTGGTCAACCATTTGCTTTGCAGCTGCGTAAAAGTCGCTTGCCCGATTAACGATTTCGTCGCCTGAGTAGCGTGATCGATCATTTCCTGAATTCTTCTCTCATTCTCGATGGAATAGTAATCTGCATGTGAAGTCACCTGACCTCCGTGAATCCTCCATCCTCCCCAAGTATCAGGCACGTGGACAGTATCAGCGACGAGACCGGCTCTCATATCCCAGTTGAAATCTCCCACAGAGCCCCATCTCGATTCGAAAAAGCCGATCTTGTCGAATAAATTCCGGCGGATCAGCAGTTGGGTGATTGACATATAAACCGTCGCACCAGATAGATGCAAGAGACCATCGAAAGGCGCCATCCGTAGATGCGGGATCTCAAACAGCTGTCCGCTGCTCAGCGCGAATATACCCCCACGCAAATACCAGGAATACCAATCAGCCAACTCCCGTCCCGATCCGTCGATCGGCCTCATCCTGCAGTGTGCAATATCGCATTCGGGGTATTTTTCCAGCGCCGCCACTAATTTCTCGAGGCAGTCCGGGGCCATGGTGTCATCACTTGTCGCTATATATATATATTTCCCACGCGCACGCTGTATGCAATCATTCCAGCCATCATACATTCCCAGGGGCGCCTGAGCTATGGACACGCGGTTGTCCTTTCCAGCAATTCCTTCAAAGAACGCCCATGCGCCATCCTCCGAAAAATTATCACTAACAATTAATTCCCAGTTTTTATAGGTCTGGCCAAAAATAGTATCCACCCGTTCCTGAAGATAGGGGCGAGTGTTCCGGTTAGGTAAGCAGACCGAGACCAACGGCTGATTCATTGGAGTCGTAAACAGTGTGCAGCCGCTGACCAAACGCGTGGCGCAATGGCATCCCAGGTCCAGCTATTCAAAAACCGATGCCATGCTCGATCCGCCACAGCGGTCGCCTCGGAAGGTTCTCGTATGGCACGGATGCATGCTCTTGCAAAGGCCTCCGGGACATCCGCAAGAAAAGCTTCCTTATCATCGGCAACATCGTAGCCAAGAGCGCCAAAACGAGTTGAAACCAGAGGGCATTTCCGACTGAACGCTTCGGCCACCTTGAGACGCGTCCCTGAGCCTAGTCGAAGCGGAACAATCATGGCGGACCAAGTGGCTATCTCCTCGGATGGATCCGCCACAAATCCAAGACCGTCCACGTCTGGGTCGGCGGGTTTCAGCGGGCCGTCACTGTATTTACCCACGAGTCGCAGCCGAACATCAGGAACCTCGCGTTTGATTTGAGGCCAACAGTTTCTCATGAACCATCGAACCCCCTCAAGATTCGGCGGATGTGTAAAGACTCCGATAAAACCAAGTCGCGGCGGCTTCGTGGGCTGTCGATGCGGCTCTGCGAGCGGCCGCTCGAAGCCGTTAGGAATCACATGGATATGACGGCCTCCTCCCAAAAACCGGCGATCCGCCTCACTGCACACCCCCAGCGACGTGAAACGCTCCGCAAGCAACTTCTCGCGCCGTCTCAATGCCAGCACTCGAGCACCTGCTTTGAATTTATCCATCAGTCGATCGCCGTGGCGCCACTCTGTCATCTGGTAAGTGCTGGGGAGATCGTCGATGTCCAGCATCGAGTGCGGCCAGCGCCACAGTCCGAACATGTTCGCCACTCGCACACAGTTTATCCAAATCAAATCGAAATCTCCCAAACTTTGGCAAACGCGGACTCTGTCTCGCTCCTCTACGAGGAACCCAGAAGAATCCATGATGCCGGGGTCCAACCACCACTTCAATCGATGCCAGGGCTCGCGATGCAGAACCGTCTTCGTGCGCAGGTTGCAATGCACCTCGAACTCGTTAGCCGTCTTCTCCATCGCCTCGGCATCCTCGGTATCAGAAACGATTGCCAGCTTTACCTCTCCGATCTTCTGGAGAGCACGCCCAACGTGAAGCACACGCAACTGCTGACCGAAGGATCTTTCGTGCGGCCAAGCCGGCACGATGTATAGAATACGGGGCCGAGTCCTGATCAGCCGCAGGGGCAGATTGATACCTACTTTCGGAATATCTACAGGAACCTCATGCATGCTCTGTCTTGTCTCGATCAAAAACAGCTAAACCTTTTCTCCAGGGCAAGTTACCACCTCTGGCCGATTTTCGTTGGTCCCGGGAAGCCGCTCTAATTCGCCACTCCGAGTAAGGCTTTGCAGTTGCTCCAACTCCCACAGAAATGCAATGCCGATCGGTTCATGCAGATTATCGACCGCGATTCAGCTTGGTTAAGAAATATCTTCGCATTGACCTAGCCAGGGGAGAGCCGCTCGCGAACACTCGCTCGAAGCTGGCCTTACCAGGAACTGGACCCAGCGGGTCGCGGAAGGCAGTGTTCGATGATCTTCAATAGCTTCGGCGCCTGGACTGTAACGCTGTTATTCGTCCGCACTTTGGTCGCCGCGGCCGCGCCGAGCCGCTCACGCAGCCTCGGCGTGTCCTGTAGCCTCATGAGGTGGGCAGCGAACGCAGCAACGTCGAGGTAAGGCGCGATCAAGCCAGCATCCTCACCGACAAACTCGGTTGCTCCGCCGGAGTCTGCGAAACAGACGACAGGGATACTATGTGAACCTGCCTCAAGCATCACAAGCGGGAAGGGGTCTTCGCGCGAGGTAAGGGCCAGGACATCCATGGCAGAGTAGTAGTCGAGAACGTCTGCGGTGGTCGGAACCCGACAACAGCGCTCCTGAAGCCCCAAGGTGCGTAAATCATGAGTAAACTCTAAGGCTTCCTTCTCCTCCGCCCCACCTCCGACCCAAAGGAACCGCACCTTCTCATAACCCTTCGTATCGCTGACAACGCGGGCGATTTGCAGAAACAGGTCCGTGCCCTTCCTCCAGCCCAAAGTTCCGCAGCCGCCCACCACAAACACATCCGCAGGCCAGCCAAGCCCTTTCCTCACCCGCTCTCGCCGGGACCGCTGTTCTTCGGCATCAAGAATAATGACGGGCACAAATTCCTGTACCAGGTCGACCATATCGTCGCGCACATTGAACTCACGCGAGAGAGTGTCCCGCACCGAGTTCGAAACGGCGATGAATCTGGAGGTCGCCTGAAAAAGTTCGCTAACCCGCTGGTCGCCTATGGTCAGGCGGAGGGCGTAGACCAGTTCGTGGATATGCCACAACAACGCGGGAGCGCGATTCGACAAGGCTTTGACGAGGGGCCAAACGGCAACCGTATTCGCATAAATGAGGTCGAAGCGGCGGCCTGCCAATAACGCCTTCAAACACTGAATCTC
>CAZMNG010000662.1:0-3306 GCA_964567505.1 uncultured Chthoniobacterales bacterium | reverse complement strand
GGATTACGCGGCCATCATCGAGCGTCTGCGTTACCTGAACCTCTGGTATTTTTAGTACGAATAACGCAAGTCGGCCGAAAAAAGTTGGGGTCAGATCGATTTCTGCCCAACGCAGGCCGTCTTCCTTTGGTATTTGAACAGGCGACCCGATGCGCGCCGCTAGCCGCGTCACCTGTTCTCCAAACACAGGTTTAGAATGACCCGCGTCCACCTGCTCCATATGGAGCTCGGCACCGTTGTAACCAACTATTTTGTAGCGCGAGAGTAGCACTGGCCAGCTGCCGGCGTCTTCCAGCGCCGGCAATCGATCGTCAATCGGCTGCACTTGAAAGAATACATGTTGGGGGACATTTACACCTTCCAAGTGCGCGACATTCAATCCATCCAGTCGAGGATCGTATGCCGAATAGCTTTGAAATATCGGTCGCGGCGCCCAGCGGAAGCCGTGCGCGAATACCGTCGACAGTTCGAACGGGTACAAGTCAACCGTCCCCTCTACGGATGGAAGCGGGAGTTGTGCCCGAATCGCTGCGTTCTGTTGATCGAATACGGTGCGCAAACGCTTTGGGGTCGATACCCTTAGCTTCATCCCGTTATAAGAGCTTGCGACTCTGTCCTGAACTCTTTGGCAAGCCTTAGCGATGTCGAGCCTTGAGTAATCGTAGTCGATGTAGGCCCAACTAAGAACCACCAAGGCCCAGACCGCTAGAGATAGGGCCCATTTCGTCACGGCGGAGACGCAGTAGCCTGCGAGCAATAGCCCGCCTGCTGCAATCATGGCGTGCCCATCGTGGCGAACAAACGCAGCCTTGAATACTACGAACAGCGTGAAGGCGAACGACGCGACGGCGATCAGACCAATGTTGCCGAATCGCCTCGCGAACTGCTTGTAAAAAATAGCAAGGAGCACCACCGACACAGCTACATAAGCGGCAACTTCCTGAGGCGCACCGTCAAGGGACATCGCTTCGGAGTAGCCTGAAATAATCGGGCCCTGTGCGACGAAGAACGTGGGGAGAGCGCCGATCGGTTGCCCTGCCGCCACCCAAGCGCTGCAATCAGTCACGATCGCCAGGCATGCAAGGACAACCGCGGCCAATGAACGGCGCCGCAAAAGAACCAGGAGCGAGAGGCCGCCGGAGAAAAATGCCGACCCCGCAAAGCTCCCCTTGACCAGCGGGAGTATGGCAACCGAGCAAGTGACGATCGCGATGGCAGCCCAACTGAATCCGCTTGGCCCCAAACGATGCTCGTTGTGTGCCGGTGCGCAAACTTGGAAGACAAGCAGCAAAAGAAAAAACGGAAGGAATATCAATATACTGTCGCGCAGAAGAATTTCAGCCAGTAAAAACGGCAGGATGACCACATGCATTGGCTTTGTGGGATACGCCAGGAGCGCAGATCCAACGGCCAGGCCTGCTCCGACGAGAGCGCTTGCAAAAAGCATAATCCAGTCCGTCCCCGGATGATACATTCCTGTATAGACGGAGGCGAGCGGTCCCAGCGTGAAAACGATGTCCCGGCCGAAGACGAGGTGCCGCGCAACCGCTTCGTTCAAAGCATACTGCCACGATGCATCCAAGCCCGGACGTGGAAATGCGGGATTGAGCGGCAACACCAAAAGCACCGTTCCCACGAAGGCGGCCAGTGCAACGCAAATTTTTAACCAACGAAAACTGCTTCCTTTTGAAGGCGGTCCAGGTTGAATAAATTTCGTGTCCATTGAGGAACCTCTTTTTTCTCGGAGCGCAATCTTTGCGGTAACTAATAATATTCTTGTCAATCGGATTAAACCAGCTCGACAGCGGCGCGTTGAGCTTAACCTCGTATACAACACGCTCCAATTGAGCCTTTCAGCTGGGCGTCCTTCACCGTGAGCGTCTTACGAACTGCACGGTTGACGGCGTCGCCGGATTTCGACGGTTAGTTGCGGGCGGCCCAAGCGCTGGGCGTGAGCTCAGCGACTCGATTGATCGGAAAATCGGCCAAGCCCGGGAGCACAGAGCCCAGGTAGTCGCGGACCGGTAGGCTCAGGCGCCGACAAGTTTCGACAATCGAAAGTATGGCGGCTGCCCGTGGCCCAGCCTCTTTACTTCCCAGGTAGATCCAGTTCTTTTTCTTATGCAAAGCTTTGCATAAAAAGAAGAACTGGATCCAGGTCGGAAACAAGGAAGTCGGACCTCGCGTCGCAGCGATTATCTGCGTGGTTGAAACCTGCCGGCGTCTTAAAATCTCTGTCCGCGACTATCTGGGCTCAGTCTTGCCGGGATTAAATGATTTTCCAATCAATCGGATCGCCGAACCGACAGCTGCCGTCTGGAAGACCCGCAACTAAGCCGATAAAATCCGGCGCGCTAGCTATGCTCAATGGGCTAGCCGGACACACATGCGTTGCTCTGACGCATAGAATCAAACCGCATCGTTATCAAATATTGACATTTGCGCCGAGAGATGATCGTCAGTCATCTACGTGGTGGCCTAGGAAATCAGTTCTTCCAGTACGCGACCGGCCGAGCGCTGGCGCGGCGCTGTCACACCGAGCTTGTGCTGGATGTCGAGTGGTACGAACAACCGGAGGCTAAAATCCTACAACGGAAGCTTGAGATATCCCGATTCGATATAAAGTCCAGAAAATTGTCGGATTAGGAGCGCAAATGGATCCGGACGTGCACGACTGGTTGAATCGCTTCGCATTCGAACACCGATGGACCCTTTTTACAGAGTGCGCCTTTAATCAGTACTATCCGCGCGTGCACAATCTCCACGGCAATGTTTATTTGGACGAATATTAGCCCATCTTTCTCAGCTCGAGGGATTAGCGACTCGCGAAGGGGCTCCAAATGGACATCGTGGTTAAAAGGTCTGCAAGAGCGATCTTTCAGTTCTGGTTTAAAAGCTTTCCGCGAGAACAGCACTGGGCGAGGTGACGCTGACCATTGCCGGGGCACTGCATACCGAATCCACCGAACTCATCGCGTCCGGTGTTGTTCTACGGGGTGGAGTTGAGGATCTGCGGCCACTTTACAGCCAGGCGCGAGTATTTGTTTCGCCGATCCGGTTTGCGGCCGGCTTGCCAATCAAAATTTTGGATGCCGGATCCGCCGGTCTACCCACCGTTGGGACGAAGCTAATGGCGAAGCTCCTCGGTTGGGAGTCAGGCCTAGAAATCGAGGCCGCCGATGATCCGATGCAGATGGCGAACGCCGCGATTTCGCTTTACAGCGATCCCAGCCTATGGGAAGCCGAGCGCCCGGCAGCGCTAAGGCGGCTCTCAATGGAGCACACCGAGGGTGCGTTCCAGCGCGA
>CAZMNG010000661.1:0-3306 GCA_964567505.1 uncultured Chthoniobacterales bacterium | reverse complement strand
ATCGCCGACCGTCGTGGCTTTCCGGTGATCGAGGATGCCTGTCAGGCGATAGGGTCCCGCTGGGACGGCCGAAGCGCCGGTAATTGGGGACTGACCGGTGCCTACTCTCTGCATCCGATGAAATTCTTGAACATTTGGGGTGATGGTGGTGTTATTACCACCAATGATTCCAAAATCGATCGCCACTTACGGCTTTTGCGCAACCACGGCCTCGTCGACCGCGACACCATTGTGCTGATGGGCTGCAACAGCCGCCTCGACACCCTGCAGGCGATCGTTGCCAAATGGATGCTAAAAGACGCCAACAGCATCATCCAGCGACGCAACGCCAATGCTGATCTCTACGACGCTGGACTCGAGGATATCCCGCAGGTGCGTACGCCAGCCCGGCGACGCAACGTCGTTCATACCTTCGTCACCTATCAGATTTTTGCCGAGGACCGTGACGAACTGCTCGCTTTCTGTAAGGCCAGGGGCGTCGACGCCAAGATCCATTACCCGGTTCCGGTCTATCGCCAGGAGGGCCTCAAACACTTCGGCTACAAGGCTGGCGACTTTCCTGTCACTGATCGCCAAGCGTCGACCATCCTGACCTTGCCCGTCCATCAATATCTCAAACGCCACCAAATCGATCATGTTATTGCTACCATCCGGGCGTACTATAATGTCCGCTGAACGTCGCACGATTCCATTTGTTGCCCTTGGCAAGCAGTTCGAGAGCGAGCGAACCGAGCTGATGCCACGCATTGAAGCTGTACTCGCCAGTGGCGTGTGGATTCTGGGCCCCGAGGTCGAGGCGCTGGAAGACGAGCTCGCCATTTACTGCGGTACCAAGCACGCCGTGACGCTCAGCTCCGGTACCGAGGCCCTCAACTTTGCGATTGAGATCATGGGCATTGGCAAAGGAGATGAGGTCATCACACCGCCCAATTCTTTTGTCTCCTCAACCTCATGCATCGTCCGGGCTGGTGCGACACCCGTATTTGCTGACGTCCGCAACGATGAGCTCATCGATCCTGCGGCAGTCGAGGCCGCAATCACACCACGCACAAAGGCTATCATGGCCGTGCATCTCCGTGGTGCCGTATGCAACATGACGGCATTGAGTCACATTGCCGCCAAGCATGGCATCCCCTTAATCGAGGACGCCGCGCAGGCGATCGGCTCGGCACTCGGCCATGTTCGTACTGGAGCGCTGGGCGACATGGGCTGCTTTTCCGCCCACCCCCTGAAGCTGCTCAACGGCTCTGGTGACTGTGGTTTCGTCACTACCAATGACAGTAACGCGGCAGCCAAGATGAAGCGCATGCGCAACGTCGGTCTCGCTGATCGCGATACCGTCACCGAATGGGCCTCCGTTGCCCGCCTCGACGCCTTGCAGGCAGCAATCCTGCGTGTGCGGCTGAAGCGCCTCGATGGCGTCATCGCAGTGCGCCGGCGCAATGCGATGCAGTACCTCGATGGGCTCAAAGCCACAGCACTTAGGCTGCCCCATACTCGCCCTAACGAGTTCCACAGCTACAATACCTTCACAGTGCAGTCTGACAATCGGGACGAACTGCAGAAGATGCTGATAGACAGCGGCGTCGATACCAAAATTCACTATCCGATTCCGCTGCACCTCCAACCAGTGGCAAGCAGACTTGGCTACCGCAAGGGCCAATTTCCAGTGACTGAGCGACTCGCCGGGACCATCCTTTCGCTTCCTGTGCATCAGTTTCTGAGCTACGATGACATCGACTATGTCGTCGACCGGATTCGCTCATTTTTCCATTAGAAGCCTTATGCCGTTGGCCAACAATCCCGCGATTCGGCCGACTATGAAAGTTTAGAGTATTTTTACGGTCGGCAGATTCTTATTTGGATTGAACAAAGCCGCTATCGTGGCGCCAGTGGCGAAGCCGTGTGGTTAGCCTCCTGTCTGAGCGGATTGGATATTCACCCTCATCTTGGACACGAATGATTCCGATGACCCAAATGAGCGCTCTGCGTCACCATATGATCGAGCCCATCCTACCAGACGCGATTAAGCCGCGCATACGAATAAAATGCGGTTCGAACGATGATTGTACGCGGTATAAGAAATCGTGTCCGTTCGACGCGCCAGACTCTCAATCTTCGTCATTGCACAACGTCGTCTATCTATAAGGGCTCCTCAACCAGCACATGCCTATCGTTCGACAGCAAATATTTCAGGACTTCATGTTTTGGCCCATCTGGAATACAGCACGTTGGCGCATAATAATAAAACAGTGGGATGTCCAATGATCAGGCGCTAACGACACTCGCGTCAAAGTCTATTTCAGCAAATCTTTGCCACTCGTGTCCTGTGCTCCCGACCCGACAACAATGAATTTCATGGTATCACACGTAATTCATTTGTTTCTCGACCGCATCGAGCTTTTTATGGACATGTTCAACCGTGATAGGAACATTGCCGTCGAACTCGCATTCGCAACCAGCCGCTAGAGACCCGATGATCGTTGCCTGGATTTCGTCATGGCTAGCCAACATTGCAAGTGTGGAATAGGCGAGTAGCGCGTCGCCAGCGCCCACCTGATCTACGAGATTCTCCACGAAACTATCAAGAACGAAAATATTGTCCGGCAGCTCATGATCGTCACCGGTGCTCGCGAGGACGCCGGCTTCACCAAGTTTCAGAATTAAGAATTGACATTTGGCCGCGTCATATACTCTAGACGCGAGTGCCCTGACACCCGAATCTTGGTCCACGAGCGCAAAACGTGCTTCCCTCTCGTTCGGCGTAATGAGATCAAACCCGCGAAAGTCTGTAATGTTGCCCCAACGACTCGCGACTTGACTATCCGCGACACGATAAACACCCTGTGGGGTTGCGGCGATGAAAGCGGGTATTGTGCGGCGATTGAAAATCCCATGCCGGAAATCAGAATAAATCAAAGCGTCCGTCGCAATCTCACGCACAGTACCAGTCATCTCATTCAGGGTGGAGTCTGAGATTGAACTATTGTCGAGAGTATCGATTTTCAACAGACGATATCCGTCGACGACAATCGCGTTCTTATTCACGGTTGGACGGCCGTGATCAATCACCGCCTTCACTTCGATGCCAACGCTCCGCAAGTCATCGAGAATGAAATCTTTGTATGGATCGTTACCGAGGACAGTTGAAAAAACCACCTCGGCTCCCGTCGCCCGGCAATGCTTAGCGACGATAGCGGCGCCGCCAGCATAGTCTGTCTTTTTTTCAAAAAGCACCGACATGGTTGGCGTCTTTGTTTGCCCACCGACCAATCGAACCCGGCATACTTCATCGCGACGTAGGTG
>CAZMNG010000660.1:2845-3307 GCA_964567505.1 uncultured Chthoniobacterales bacterium | reverse complement strand
GAGGTTATGGACTGAACCTGGCTGGCAGGAACGCATGTGTACTCGGCATACCCTCCGTCGAACTGCCGTCCCATCCCTCCCATACAGGTTGCAACGATCTCTCCTTGACGGAACTCACCCCCTGGAGCGCCTTCGACGATTCCGACTGCTTCGATTCCGAGCACACGAGGGAATCGTACTCCGGGGGAGTGACCCTGGCGCGTGAACAGCTCGGATCGATTCAAACCGAATGCCTTAACGCGGATCAACACTTGACCGGAGGCCGGTTCAGGTATGGGCAAAGACTCGAGTTTGAGAACCTCTGGTCCTCCAGGCTCGTGAATTACTGCAGCTTTCATTGTAGCCATGTTCGTCTCTCCGCAAACGGCATAGTTGTCTTTCCGGCACTCTAGAGCAGCGTCCGCGATATGTCTGGCAGTGTTGCAACTTTGGAGGCTTGACCTGATAAGCGGGCTGCTAAGA
>CAZMNG010000660.1:0-2835 GCA_964567505.1 uncultured Chthoniobacterales bacterium | reverse complement strand
GGCCGATAATCGCCAAAACGCTTACGAACAAATGATGCATAGAGGCTTGATGCTGCTGTCATTGCTTCTGATACGATTTGATTCCTTAATTCTCGCTCGCGTCAATCCTACCGTCTCTGGCATCCCCAGTCACTACGAAAATGCGATTCTCCGCTCTGGATTAGCTAAGATGCTCGGATGTTCCGTGTCCAATCGATTTCCGGACTGTTCCGAGTGGCGCCAGTTTGAACCCGAGGTGATCCTGCTTGCGGTCGGCTGGTACCTGCGCTTCTCGCTTTCCTACCGTGACGTGGATTGGCAAGCAGCGCCAATCGACTGAATCGTGGCCGCTCATTAGGACGAGCTTATTGATGTCACGGTTCACCGCCAACCAATTTGAGCAAAAGTGTGACGCATCCCCTGTTGCGGCCATTCTGTGACGCCCGGCTCGCCAGGTGAATTGCGGAAGTTCGTGTACCGTAGCCAATGGAGGACTGGATCAGACGACAGTTGATTGAACGACAGCAACCAAGCCGTCAATCGCCCGTGATGTTTCAGCGTTGGATTCACTTGCTATTCCTTCATTGGTCGCTCTCACCCGATATTGTCCAGATGACTTTGCCGCACGGTTTGCAACCGGACACATTTGAAGGCAATGCATGGGTCGGGATCGTACCGTTTTTCATGCGAGGCGTGCGGCCTGCCGGTTTTGTTTCGGTACCCGGCATTTCGAACTTTCTCGAACTGAATCTTCGAACGTATGTTCGCGACGTACGCGGGCGCCCCGGTATCTGGTTCTATTCCCTGGACGCAAACCAGGCGCTGGCTGTCTGCTTAGCCAGAGCGATCTTCGCGCTCCCCTACGAATTTGCTCATATGAGTGCCAGGGTTTCTGACGGCGAAATCGATTATTGGTCGCATCGCTTCGGGTTCAAAAACTCGCTTCACTATCGGTATCGTGCTTCCGAGAAACTCGGAGAAGCGAGGTTTGGTTCCCTTGAATTCTTCCTTATCGAACGTTATCGGCTGTTCGCTCGCCGTGGGAACAAACTATTCACCGGGCGAGTGCATCATTCGCCCTATCAATTGCACAAAGTGACCGTCACCGATGCAGATCCGGAATTGTTTGCGATGGATGGATTTGAAACTCCAGCCGAGCCTCCGGCTCACGCAATCTATTCGGAACGGGTCGATGTTTCCATTTATCCGACGGCTTTGGTAGATTCGGGCGCGTGATTGCAATCAGAGGATGTTTGAAAAGTCCTCCCAATTCCAAGTTCACAGCATGTGGTATGGGCTTCATCCCAGCCGGGCTGGATCAATGACGCCCGAAAAGCTTGGAATGCTTTCTACTTGTTCTCTGAGCCTCGCTTAACAATGATCGTAGCGATAGTTTTGCCTAGGTGCACGTGGAACTGCTTTTGCCACTCCGAACGGTCCAGATAACTTGGTTCTTCTTGATCGAACGCTACCCCATATCTGGGATCTCCATCAACAACGTCGATATGGAACCTGTAATGTGAATTCGAGTCTTCTCTGGAAGCGCCTCGGACTTCAATCAGGCGCTGTGTAGATGCGACTGAAGGCGCTCGATCGCAAAGGCCAAGCGTGCTGGAGTGCGAAGGTCTGTCTGGGACATTCCCGCCGACGAATGGCACCCATGATCCCCGACCGCTCCGTGCCCTCTCCTTTGCTCGAGTCTTGGTCCCGAAGCCGCACGTTGTTTGCGGCCACGCCGGACAGGAGGCGCTTCGCATCCGGATGAGAAATAAATACGATGGGTTCGATGAACGGTTGGGCTTCCTTCTTAAATGCCCGCTGCCGGATCTAGCCATTAAAGTGCTGGCGCGGAGCTGCTAGGCGATGCTTGGAAATGAAACGGAAATGAAATGCGCACCAAGAAGAAACGCGACATCTGGAAGCAGATGAATGCCGCGATGGATAGAGCGCTGGCGAAGCGCGGTGTGCCCGTTCGCAGCTTCGGTGATGGGATCAGGCACGGTCTGGCTGCAGGTGCTGCCCGCAAAGTGCGGCGACGAAAGGAATCCTGATGTACGTGCCACCACTGCAGAACGAATTCCCGTGTGTCATCACCTGGTGGCGATCAACTATGTGCGTGGCAAAGAGGTGCAGAGGTGCTTTTGTGGAGCCCGGCAGAGCAGCACAGGTGGCGGCGATGCGACGTTGCTGGCGCTGCGCCAATACGACAAGCGGCGCGTGGAATTAAATGAGCGATGAGCCATCTAAAAGATAGGTATCTGAGCACGTACACGGGGAAGAAGTTTTATCCTTACGACCCGCGGCCCGAGCAGATTTGCATCGAGGATATCGCGCACGGGCTTTCGATGCTCTGCCGATTCGCTGGGCAATGTCGTTTTTTCTTCAGTGTCGCAGAGCATTCCATCGCTGTTGCGCACCTCTTGCCAGCGAACTTGAAGCTGTTCGGGCTTCTGCATGATGCGTCGGAAGCCTACTTGGCGGATCTGCCAAGGCCGGTGAAGGCCGGGCTGCCGGAGTACAGAGCAATTGAGACGAACGTTGAGCGCGTTATTGCAGAGAAATTCGAGCTGCCGTTTCCGATGCCGCCGCAAGTCAAAGCCGCAGACCGAGCGCTTTTGAAAGACGAGGTATTTTCGTTCTTCGGAGCCCAGCGGTACTTCGAAGATTTCGGCGAAGAGTATTCGGGTAAAGGAGCTGCCCCGTTTGTTAGGGGGCTAAGCCCGCAAATCGCAGAAAGTAGATTCCTGTACCTGTACCGGAGCTTGAGTTGAGCGACCTGTTTGATTCCGTGCGATGAGGGCCGATATTTCCTTTTTCGGAATCGAGTAGGATTATGAGCAAACGAGGGTCTGACCA
>CAZMNG010000659.1:0-3310 GCA_964567505.1 uncultured Chthoniobacterales bacterium | reverse complement strand
CTTGACACCCCGTTACTAACATGTTCGGTTTTTTCGCCGGTCTGTTTAGCTTTCTCGGAGCATTTGTCCTCCCGTTGATGATAATCGCCAAACAAGTCAACTTCGACCAAGCCATACATCTGTGGATCACAGCCTTCGTTATCCTAGTCATATCAATTTTAGTCAGCACCGGCTTGGATCAGGTTAAGAACAGGCAATCACAACAAGATGGGGTGGGCATGAACCTACACTACCCATACCCGACCCCCGACCTTTGGGCGGTCTCCTGGTAAACGCATCCCGGGACTCAAACTCGACCACCCACGACAACTGGCCCTCATGCACGCCCTGGTTTGCTTCGCTCACATTGCTGCGGGCAACACCTTCACCACCGCCGAACTTTATCCCTACGTGCTGGGAGCTCTGCAAATCTCAGCCGTCCAATACAGTCTGGCTTCGCTTCGCTACGATCTATGCAAATTGAGAGCTAAAGGCTTGGTCGAAAAGCTCCCAAAATCGCGCCGCTATCAACTCCGTCCACAGGGCTACTCCATTTGCCTCGTATTCCTCTCCCTTTCGCGTCCGATTAAAACTCCGGCCGGAGGTAAGTATATGTCGCCGATCAGAGTTTCGAAACTTACTCCCGGTGAGAGCTGAACCGGATACGGATTGTAGTTAAAAAAGCAGCGTAGAAGGCCAAGCCGGCGGCTCCGCACTCCCTCTGGAAGGTTTACGATAGGAAGTTCCTGCTCATTCACTGCCATCTTTAGCAGATCCCCAAGCCACCGGTCGTCCGGCAATCCGGCTAGGTAGAAAAAGCGGCCGTGGCGGAACAGTGCGCCGCCGTGACCGTCCTCAAACCGGGCAACCGGTTCCAAGTCGCTCGCCACCTGTTCTACCCACGTTTCGGCCGCATAAAGTTCTCCATTCCAGCGCACAGGTTGGGGTGCGAAACTCGGCAGGGAGTCCACCCGCAGGACCCGCAAAGGTAGAAATTCTTGCAATGGACCTGGGGGCAAATCATCGGGAATACGAAAATGCTCGGTTTTAGAGCCCAGTCGCGGACCAAATAAGACCATCCCCGATGAACGCCGCAGTGCCTCAAGAAATTCAGAGCGTGCGATCGGGAGCGGCGGCACCAGAATCAGCCGATAGCCGGTCAAGTCGCCTCCTTGCGGTACAATATCCACGTTCAATCCGAGTTGGCGGACGGCACGGTAAAAGCGAAAAACCTCAGTGGAGTACACGAATTCCTTGGACTGTGGCTGGATATCGATTACCCAAGCTGCTTCGTAGTCGTAGACGATCGCAACATCACCCTGGCGTGTAGTTTCTCCCGCAAACAGCGCGAGTTCCTGGCTCAACTCGGCGACTTCCGCACAAGCGGTATCCGGTTCGCCATTCGGCAGATGAAGCCCGGCGTGATACTGTTCCTGCCCGAAAGGCGCTTGCCGCCAACGAAAGAAGCTCACGACTTCCGCGCCGTGAGCAAATGCCTCTAACGTCCAGAGACGCACCATGCCGGGCAGAGGAACCGGGTTGTATGGAGCCCAGTTCACTGGACCCGGCTGTTGTTCCATAACCCACCACCTACCGCGGCCGCAGGCACGATAAAGATCATGGTGGAAGGGGCCGAGGTCTGGATCGCCAGAACGAAGGAAATGCTTTCGATGCCCTTGCGAAAATAGAGGAAAGGAGGCAAGAAAGCCTAACGGGTAAGCGTCCCAGCTGGCAAAATCCAGGTCACGGGCCACCTCGAAGTGCTCAAAATCCGTAAAGCCGCCCATGAAATTATGAGTGATTGGCCGCCCGGGGGATAGTTGACGCAAGACTTCCACTTGAAGGCGTTGGAAGTCCCGAATCGTGTCTGAGGTGAATCGCTGAAAATCAAGGCGGTGCGCCGGATTCGGGTCGGTGGGCGTGCGATTCGGCAAGTCAATCTCGTCAAAGACTCGGTACTCCATACTCCAGAACACGTTGCCCCAGGCGAGATTCAAGGCCGTAACATCCTTGTAACGTTCCCGCAGCCAGTGTCGAAAGCGCGCCCCAGCCGCCGGAGAATACGAGACCGCTGTGCCATGGCACCCATACTCGTTGTCGATCTGCCAGGCGTAAACGGCCGGATGAGCGCCCACCGCTTCAGCCAATTTCGTGACGATCTGCCGGCATTTACCACGGTAACCTTCGTGTGAAAAGCAGTAGTGGCGACGCGAACCGAACGCGCGTGGCAGTCCGTCCTCGTCGAGCGCAATCATATCTGGCATCGAGTCCACCAGCCACTTGGGCGGACTTGCAGTCGGCGTTCCGACCACTACGGCAATTTCCTCCCCTTTGGCAAGGTCGAGAAACCGCTCCAGCCAGGAAAAATCAAACTTTGCTGGCTCCGGTTCGAATCTGCTCCAGGCGAATTCTGCCACCCTAACGTACCGAATCCCTAAGCTCCGCATTCGCTGCAGATCCGAGAGCCAACGGCCCTCGTCCCAATGTTCCGGGTAATAGCAGACCCCAAGTGAAGGTGTCGAAGGCTTTGGGTACGGCATAATATGGGTCAAGCGGTGAGCATGGTGGTGCAGGCCGGAGCGCCTGAGGTTTTAAGCTTGGCCGTAATAGGCATTGGTTCCATGTTTACGACGGAAATGCTTGTCCATAAGGTGACTGGCGATCGGTTGCATCTGTGGATTAAGTTGAATGGCTTTCAAAGCCATCTCAGCGACGATCTCCAAGGCATACGCGTTCTCTACCGCTTTTCTTCCATTTGGTCCCCAAACAAAGGGGCCGTGGCCACTAACAAGCACCGCGCACACCTCTGTTGGATTAAGATGTTGGAATCTCTCGACAATAACGTTGGCGGTTTCCCACTCATAAGCAGACTGGATTTCTTCAGCGGTCATGGGCCGGGTCACGGGCACTTCACCGTAAAAGTAGTCGGCGTGTGTGGTGCCGAGGCAGGGAATTCCTCTACCGGCTTGAGCGAAGGCGACCGCGTTGCGCGAGTGAGTGTGCACTATTGAGCGGATGCCTTGGAACGTTTGGAAGAGCCGGCAGTGAGTGGGTGTATCCGAGGACGGCCGGAGTAATCCCTCAAGGATATTTCCTTCAAAATCGACTACAACCATGTCGTCAACCTTCATTGCGCCGTAGGCTACGCCGCTCGGTTTAATAGCAAAAATCCGATCATCCGGTTTTGCAACGCTGACATTCCCAAAGGTCAAATCAATCAATTTGAATTCGGGCAGCAAAAGGTTCGCCTCATAGCACTCCGTCTTGATATCATCGTATTTGCTCATGAATATGGTCGTTGGTCTGATGTCACAGATGGCCCAGACCAGGA
>CAZMNG010000658.1:0-3315 GCA_964567505.1 uncultured Chthoniobacterales bacterium | reverse complement strand
ATTTCTGAGTTCGATCCCAGTCCAAAAATCCCATCCGAATCTCTGTGTCCTCTGTGCCTTTGTGGTGAATGACCACCTCTGTGTCCTCCCTCCCCTCTGCGTCCTCCCGGCGAATTCCGAATCGGTGCGGTTGCTTCAGTTGCGCGGCTGCGGGTCGGGGTCGATCTTGGCCGCACCATGGAACTCCCAGAAGATTTTCAATTTGACTTCAAACAAAAACGCGCACTAGTCACCGGCGCCGGGAAAGGAATCGGGCGTGAAATTGCGACGATGTTGCATCGATCGAATGCGCAGGTGATCGCTCTTAGCCGGACAGAAAAGGATCTGGAAAGCCTAAGAGAAGAAATCGGCTGCGAAACGATCATCGCCGAGCTTGGGGACGCGGACGTCGCGAGACGCGCGGCAGAGCAAGCCGGAGACGTTGATCTCCTCGTAAACAATGCGGCAATTGCAATTCTCGAACCGTTTCTGACAGTCACCGTCGATGCCTGGGACAAAACGATGGCCGTCAACCTTCGCGCGGTGATGATCGTTTCGCAGGTGATTGCCCGGAAGATGATCGAACGCGGCGTCGCCGGCTCGATTGTGAATGTCTCGAGCATGGCTGCATTTCAAGCGGTCCCAGACCACGCAGCGTATTGCGCAACAAAGGCCGGTCTCGACCAGCTTACGGCGGTGATGGCCGTAGAACTCGGACAACACAAGATCCGGGTTAATTCCGTCAACCCAACGGTTGTTTTAACGGATATGGGAAAGCGGGCCTGGAGCGATCCCGTCAAAGGGGGCCCGATGTTGGCCCGAATCCCGCTTCGCCGCTTCGCAGAGTGTGAAGATATCGCTTCGGTGGTCTGTTTTCTTTTAACCGACGGGGCAGCGATGTTAAACGGCCTGGCCCTTCGCATCGATGGCGGCTTCCTTGTTTCTTGAACCTGGTATCCAGTGCCTAAAATAACAGGACACGACTGCTCCAAATCCGGTGGGGAGAAGGATTGCGCCGTGGTTCGAGAAATTCGAGCCACCGGTCGCGCTTCGTTCACGAAGCCGGAGCGATTATTGTCCGCTGCGCTGACGGAACTTCCTGGACTGGTCCGGATCGATTGACCGCAAGCGCTTCAGCAAGTTGCTTGTGTCAGGTTTCGAAACATTCGGCGCCTTCGGGCCACCGTTGTCGCCACCTTTTCTTTCCCACGGAACCTGTTCTGGAGACCTCTGCATTTGATCTGGCATGTCCCATTTATACAGCAAAATACATGCCGGTCAGAACCGATGGACCGACGGCAGGTGTCAAATACTGCGTGGAAATGTTACCAGAAGGATCCGGTGTCGATATACAGAGCGATGTAGTCGCCAAATCTTGCCCGGGTTCCCCGATGCGGAGTCTCAATCACCAGGAGCCCATGTGGACTCACAAAGCTCGAGCTCTGCGTATCATAAATCATAACGCACCGCATCCTGCCCGGATTCCACGCGCCCGGCAACAGGAAGGCGGAGCCGGTCTGGGCGTTGATCATGTTCTGCCAGAATGGCTGAATAACATCAGCAGGCATGACGGTTGCCACAGTAATTGCAAGGTAGTGTCCGCTTTCTCCCAACCTGCCCCCATTCTTTTGCCAGTACCGCTTTGCCCGTTGATCGGCGATTCGCACTTCGTTCGAATTCGCGTCGTATGAACCGACAACGTAGTTCCGCGAATCGATTTTTTGCGCAAAGAGACTCGAGCACTCAAAAAGCAGCAGAGCGATAACAGCTGGGGTAAAGCGTTTCATAACGTGCAATCGATCTGATTCAAGATTCGTACCCTCGATTGTATCAACGGTCGTTCCGCGCGCTTATTGACCAACTTCTTCAATTGACGTGATCTTCCAACCTGTACTCGACGGCAACACGCGCAGGCGCAGCAGGGACCGTCCGCGCACCTGGCTGGAGCCTTCTAGTCGGGTCCAGGACACCGCCTGGTCAACAAGATAGAAACCTCCGTCAACCGGACCTTTAACGGTCGCCGCACCAGAAGCGCGGAACTGCTTGTTCTGTCTGTCTTGACGATACCGGCGAGTCGCGGCGGCAACGCCAGCCCAACTCAGATCTCCTTCGTGATAGAAATGGACTGATTCCGCGTAGAAACGGCGCTGCTCTCCGATATTCTCCGAGCCTTCGGATCGGACAAAATCCGAAGCAAAACTCTGCAGCTGGTCCGATTGATCAGCCGAGGTTGGAGGAGGGCCGTCAACGTCCGCGGTTTTTGCCGCCCGCTCCCGCGGTTCCAGAGGCGTGTCTTCGGCACTCGCCCGATGCTCCGCGCGCTTCGCAGGACGCGGTTGCGCAAGAGTCGAAGTGGCCGGTTCAAAATTGCTAGTCACGGTGATATAGCCGTGCAGTTCGCGGGTCTGCTTCGGAGTGGGAGATATTTGGACAACGTCATTGCCCTGAATTGCGACGAACCCGGCCAAGGCTCCATTTGATCCGGAGGCAGTTACGGTGCTGGTGTTGGCCGAGGGAGCGGGATTTGGGCTGGCGAAAGAAACGGCATTGGCCGACTTGGAACCTTGCCGTACCGAATCTGCAGGTTCCGATGGATTTGGCGAGTCAACGATGCCGGGCTTGCCGCTGTGTGACCGAGGCAGCACTCCGGCCACCAGGATCGATTCATGCCCGGACGCGCCGGGTGGAAACGAAAAACTTGTTTTTGATTCACCAGGGGCATTATCGGGATTCTTCGGCGTCGTGCGAGTCGGTGGCTGAGCGCCTGCAAGCGATTTGTCGGTTTGAGTCAAGCTGCCCGGAAGCGATGTGCCGCGATTTTCAGACACCGCCGCAGCGGCGAGATCGTTCAGGGGGAGACCGGCGACCTTATCCCGATGATCCGGCAGCGCCAGGTAGCCGACCGGGATGAGAACCAATAAACCCAGGCCCAGAACAAACTGGATACGTCTCATCGCGACACAGCGATGACATTTGCAGCCTGCTTTCCCAAACATTCGTCTCTTAAAAGGGTTTTGGCTGAAGGCCCAGCGTCCGTGCTACAGTCTCCAAGTCATGGCGTTCAGATAGGCCGCGACCGGGCAAACGAACCCTTCCGGTATGAGGCCTGTAATACACGCCGACCGAGCGGCTCATCCTCACCTCACTACGACAATCACTCAGAGCCGATCAACGTCAACCGCAGAATGGTGTCCCGGCGGATCCGTAACAACCCGGACAGGCTGTGGTACCGGCGACCGCCAGACTCTTCGGGGCTAACCCTGGGCTAACCCCGCAAAATAGCGAAATGCAAAGTGCATTTCGCCATTTTGGAG
The DNA here is from genome assembly GCA_964567505.1 of uncultured Chthoniobacterales bacterium. Taxonomy (GTDB): domain Bacteria; phylum Verrucomicrobiota; class Verrucomicrobiia; order Chthoniobacterales; family JAFAMB01; genus JAFAMB01. The sequence continues at coordinate 22 of CAZMNG010000658.1, read as the reverse complement.
AATCGGCCGCGCCAAGCGGCTC
>CAZMNG010000657.1:0-3317 GCA_964567505.1 uncultured Chthoniobacterales bacterium | reverse complement strand
ACGCGCTCGACGACCCTCAGGGGGTGCGTAATACGCAAAGTTGGTGGGCCATCTACCGGGAAGTTGAAGAATCTGTACGGAACGTCTTGGCGCATTCGATTCGAACGCGACCGGCGCTTGGGGCCACCTGCAAGCTTTGCCATTGGTATTCGCTTTGCAAGAGGGAGGTCATCGCGAGCGATGATCTGAGCATGATTGCCGAGCTCGGTCGCGCGAAACGTGACGCAATGATTGATACGATCCCGACCGTCCATGCTCTTGCCGCTTGCAATTTAGCGTCATTCATTCGAGGCAAGAAGACCGATTTTGCGGGGATCGGCCCAGATACTTTGGTGAAGTTCCAGGAACGAGCGAGATTGCTGACCACGAATGGTGCCAGGCCGTACTTGAAGGGAGCGATTCACCTTCCAGTTGCCCAGAGGGAGGTGTTTTTTGATATAGAAGCCGATCCCATGCGAGACGTCGTATACCTGCACGGATTCGTCGAGCGAGAGCACGGAAAGCCGGAAACGGCCAAATTTGTTCCATTCTTCGCTGAAGGGATTGACCCTGCCAGCGAAGAAAGCGTCTTTCGAGACGCATGGGCATACCTTTCGGCGCGGACGCAGGATTCGGTTGTCTACTACTACTCGAAGTACGAGCGTACGGCGTATCGGAAGCTGGCCACTCGATACCCTGCCGTGTGCAGCGAAGTCCAGGTGAATGATCTATTCGGATTGCCGGCCATGGTGGATCTTTACTTCGACGTCGTGAAGCCGGCAACGGAATGGCCAACGTACGACCAGTCGATCAAGTCCTTGGCGCAGTACCTTGGGTTTAGTTGGCGTGATAGCAATCCTTCAGGGGCGGCGTCGATTGAGTGGTACCACCGCTGGATTGAAACCGGCAATCCAGCGGTCAAACAGCGAATCCTCAAATACAACGAGGATGACTGTCTTGCTACGGGTGTGGTTCTGGACGGGATTCGTAACCTATAGAATTGTCGAAATCTCTTTGCGAGCGCCGCGCCCGAATTGAAGCTATCCAACTTTCGAAAAAGGTACAGGGTGCTTCGGCCGAACTCCGAAGTCCGACATGGCGCTTATGAACTCGATGATGGGCCATTTACGGCACGAGAGTTCAACCAATTGCGTGAGTACGCGCGCACACGAATGTTTCGGGGCAATGTGCTTTCCAAGGAATCCCTTTTCTTTAGCGTGCATTCTGTAAACCGAAAAAGAAAGGGCGCCGTCGGATCGCCGGTAGTTGATGCCGGAGCCAGCGTAGAACTGTCGAAGTCAAAATTATCATCGGACGGGCTCTAGCGTGAACGATCCGTCCTTAGCCCTTTGTTCTGCAACAATGCGGTGCCTAGAAAAGTAGGCCATTCGCTGCGCTGAGATCCATTTGTTTGGTGGGACCTTCAGGCCCTTAAAGCGCTTCGGCAGCAAGAGCGTGCGAGCAGCGTCGGATAGAGCGCTCGACACAAGCAAATCACCGTCGTCGGCGAAGGCAAGTAGGTAACGGTCCAGAAGCGCATGGAGGTGGTTGCACAGCACGACGCCGTTATTACCATCCACCTTTTCTTTCCCGTTCGCTTCACGGAATGGCACCAAATGGCAGGCCTGCAAAAGCGCTTTGTCTTCGATGCGCGTTATCGCACATCGATCACCCCAAAATGCGCGCGTATTACGAACGAAGATCTCGTGCTTGATTCGCCTGACCGCCAGACCTATACCAAAGCCGCCTTCTTCGCCCGCGTCGTCCTGGCTGGAAGTACTGTTCTCTTTCGGCTCGCTCATCCAAGCGCAAGCCGTGCCTGAACCAAACTTGAGACCGTCAAAGAAGCGACCAAAAGCCTCGTCAAACGTGCCGACGCGCTTCCATTCGGACTCGATGGTCAGGCGATAGCGATCCTGACCACGGTTGGAAATACCCGACTTCCTGTAGGAGAGAATTCGACCAGTAAGCACCTCCGCAGGCCTATGCTTGTGTCGGAAGAATAAAACCACCAGAGCCCCCTTCAGTCCCACATTGAAGGCAGCTTTGGGAATTACCCAATCCCCAGTTTTGTCCTCCGCCCGCAAGTTCGTATTCTTCTTGAACCTTTCTCTTGTGTCGTTGGCGGCGTTTATCGCGAGAAAAGGTTCTCGCGTCAATGCGCGAACATCGATCCACCTTTCCAGCCTTGGCATTCCGAAACTCTCCCAATCTCAATTGATCAATCTTCAGCGCATCGATGCGCGTCAAATTGCTCGGGGAACCAGCCGCCCGGAACCCGGGAATGACGATGAGCGAACCCGGGCCTCCAACAATAACCCGCTCCAACTTTCGTGCCAATCTCAGGAGCGATTACGTCGCGCGGTCAATGCCCAATTCGTGCCGCGGCAGGTACTCGGAGTTAGAAAGTCGTCGGCTTTGACGACTGGCGCCAAATAGTTGAGTTGTGATAGGAAATGAACCTACCATCAATATTATGGCCGGGGATATTCTTGATCTGCAAGGCGTCCACCGCACAAGCCCCGTAATCGAGCTCGGCGTGATGATTTGGGCATAAGCAGATGATGTTTTCGAGGATATCCGGTCCACTGTGTGGATCGCCGAGCGGCCGCATGTGATGCGCTTCTGCGTAGCGCGATCCATCGGGCAATTCGATGGTATGTCCACAGAGTTGGCATTCGTAATTGTGAAGCAGCTTTACTCGTCGCGCCAAAAGGCTATCGCGAATAATCCGGTAGGTTGTTGTTTCTTGGCGATCAGGTGGGACCACGAAATCAATTGCAGTTGGGGGTACGGGAGGTACCGCCCCCTGCACATATGGCGACCAATCAAACAACTTCGATCGCTTAATTTCGTCTTTCCACCATTCAAAGTCATCCGACTTTCTACCGTACAGTCTAAAGTAGCCATCGCCTGGCATCATGCTCCGACGGTCAATGATAATTCCTGTAATGCCAGGCTTCCCTGTCTTCGCCGTCCATTCGCCAAGGGAATCTAGGCCCTGTGCCTGTAGGCTTTCACCCCAGGTTTCACGAAGTTTTGGTAATCCAAGTTCGTCATGAATGTCTTTGTAGCTAGCAAAGGTGTGCGGTTCGTTCGGAACCGATTTTGATAATTTGCTAACCAAAAGGACAAGTAAGTTTCGTCCTTGGTCGTCCAGCTCAGGGACGTCGGTCATGATTGAAACCCTATCCGTCTACTAGACCCGTGCGTAGCGAAACCGACCCTTAACGTTTTGAGCCAGAAATTGACCCTTTGAAGGTGCAGCTTTCATTTGCCCCCCAACGGCCTGCGGAACGTCAAAGTAGTTGTACGTGCTCCCATCTTTGAACTCAACT
>CAZMNG010000656.1:0-3324 GCA_964567505.1 uncultured Chthoniobacterales bacterium | reverse complement strand
CTGCGTGCATCGTATCGGCCCGCCCAGGATATCTGTGCGATGCGAACCATCAGCCGCTACCGGGACAACTTATTAAGTTTTGGCGTGCAGCATGTTCAACACATGCAAGCCTGGGTTAGCTGCGTCCGGCGGCCCAGGCCGGATCGCCGGCGCTATTTCCGGTACATTTCTCGGAAGGGGTGTTCGTCGAGCAGGTTCGGCTCAATTCCGCCGAACTTTTGGCCGTCGAATATTTGAATACCGACGTAAAAATAGAGGGGACAGATCGGTGTGCCTTGGTTTAGAAGACTCACTTCGGCCTGTTGCAGGATCTGCAGCCGTTTTGTGTTATCCGATTCCTGTCCCGCGGCTGCGATAAGATCGTCGTACTCTTTGTTCGACCAACCGGTTCGATTGTTACCACTGCCTCCTACAAAACAATCAAGAAACGTGTTTGGATCGTTATAGTCGCCTACCCAGCTCGACCGTGCAAAGTCGTAATCGAGCGCGGATAACGAATTAAGGTAAACCTTCCACTCTTGTTTTTGAAGGTCGACATGGACCCCCAGACTATCGGCGAGCATATTCTGGATTTCGACCGCGATGTCTTCGTTGAGCCTCTTGTTATCGTAGAGGTAAACAACAGCAGGAAATCCTTTTCCACCGGGATACCCCGCTTCGGCCATCAATTCTCGCGCCTTTTGGACATTGCGTGCGAACATCTTCGGCGGTTGGTAGCCACCGGCCGTCCCAGCCGGCGTAAACGAATACGCCGGCGGTTCGCCAGCCTGCGTGATTTTCTCCACGATCCGGTTGCGATCGATCACCATGGCGAACGCCTGCCGGACCCGGACATCATTGAACGGTTTTCTGGTGACATTGAATCGAATAAAATAAGTTCCCAAAAAGGGTGCGGCGTGAAAATCCGGACGGACTTTCAATTCCGGGATCAGCGAAGAAGGGGTCAGGCCCTTGTCAAGAATCAGGTCGGCCACGTGCGATGCGTAAAAGTTATAGGCCGTGATCGAATTTTCGATTGGCAACGCATCCACTGTGTTGAGCGCGACATGTTCTGCGTCCCAGTACCGCGAATTTTTTTCCAGCCGGATGCGATAATTCAATCGCCACTCCTTCAACAGAAACGGGCCGTCGTTGACCAGTTTGCCCGGCTTGATCCAGTCATCGCCATATTTTTCGATTGTTGGGACGTGGACCGGGAGCAGGGTCGCAAACGCGCAAAGGTCGAGAAAGTATGGGACCGGCGCATCGAGTTCGACTCGGAAAGTCGCTGCGTCGACGGTCTTGATGCCAACTTTGTCAAAATCGTTGAGGGTACCCTCGTTGAACGCTTTTGCGTTTTTAACGTGATAGATGAGGTAAGCGTACTCGCAGGCCGTTTCGGGCAGCAAAACGCGTTTCCAGGAACGCAGAAAGTCTGTCGCAGTCACGGGATCGCCATTGCTCCATTTTGCGTTGGAGCGCAGATGGAACGTATAGATTTTCCCGTCATTTGATATATCCCAACGCTCTGCGACCGCAGGCTGCGGCTTCCCAAATCGATCGAAATGCAGGAGACCGTCAAACAGAGCGTAACAGATCCGTCCCTCGAGTTGCCCTGTGATGACAGCCGGATCAATCGATTCCGGTTCGGCGCCATTCAGTATGACAAGGTCAGCTCGTGTATCACCGACGTCGCAGCCACTCAGGCTCAACAGGGCCAAAAAGATGCCGGACCACCAAGCGAATTGTGCGTAACGGAGAAAGGATTTTGCAGCCGGTGCGCCGGAGAAAAGGAAATTTGGTATGGACTGGAACACGTTACGCTGAACGCCTGTTCCTCGCTCAGTGGCTGCGTTACTGCTGGTGCGAAGCGGATGGCGCCGGCGAAACACTTGGCTCACCAGCCGGCGATAGAGATGCGGCCGGGCTGGTTGAAGCCTCGGGGCTTGCTGACGCAGCCGCTGTCGCCGAGGCAGCCGGCGTCGCGGACGCCGCCGGGCTAGCGGAAGCAGCTGGCGTAGCGGAAGCAGCTGGCGTAGCGGAAGCAGCCGGGGTAGCGGAAACACCCGGGGTAGCGGAGGCCTGTGGCGATACGGTCGCCGCTGGCGAAACTGAAGCCTGGGGGAGGGCGGGAACGGCCGCTTTGCGCATCTCGTTCTCCAACACGCCGGTTCTCTGCTGCACACTGCGCCGTGCCGTGAGCACGGTGAGCAACAAAGTAACTCCAAAGAAAATGCACCCGAGGTAAACTGTGGTTTTTGTCAAAACCGATGCGGTTTGGGCGCCGAAGATGTTTTCTGTCACGCCGCTGCCAAATGCCGCGCCGAGCCCTTCGTTTTTAGGCCGTTGCATGAGCACAACGAGTGTCAGCAAGACACAGACGATCATCAGGATCGCCAGGAGAATCGGAATGAGAATGCTCAGCCACATAAGGGCGGGTAATATGGAGTGCTGTCTATCCTTTGTAAAGTCGTTGCGAACACTACCCGAATGGGGGTGTTCTGCCCTGGCAAATTGAACTCGCCAAAGTTCCGTGCTTTGATTCCCGGCATGTTTCGGGTTGTATTGGTATTACTGGCTTCAATCGCTGCCGTCGCTTTTGCACAACCGCTAGCGTATCCGATCGCTAAAAAAGGAGATGTCGTCGACGACTATTTCGGGACCAAGGTTCCTGATCCCTACCGCTGGCTGGAAGACACAGATTTGCCCGAAACGGCGGCCTGGGCAAAGGCAGAAAACGCCCTCACATCCGAGTACATGGATAAACTCCCCGACCGGACTGCGTTTCGGGACGCGCTGACAGAGCTTTTGAATTATCAGCGGTACACCGTGCCGGTTTGGGAGGGGCACCGCTATGTTTACCGCAAGAACGACGGTCTCCAGAACCAAAGCGTGATCTACACCCTGAAAAACCTGAGTGACACGCCGCTGGTATTGTTGGATCCCAATCAGTTTGCGAGCGACGGCACGGTGGCGGTGTCGAGTACGACCGTGAGCGAAGACAGCCGTTTCATGGCTTACGGCGTGTCGGCGAGCGGTTCGGACTGGACCGAGATCAGGGTCCGGGATATCGATGGCGTCAAAGACCTTCCGGACGTCATTAAATGGGTAAAGTCTTCTGAACCGACCTGGACGAAGGACAGCAAAGGGTTTTTCTACGCAAGGTTCCCGACGCCGACCGGGAACGAGAACCTGGTGAAGGTCACCGATCAGAAGATCTATTATCACGTTCTGGGAGAACCGGAGGAGAAGGATCGAATGATCTACGAGCGGCCCGATGATCCCGACCTGACCTTCGAGTCCGCTGTGTCGTATGATGGCCGGTACCTTTTTACGCTCATGGAG
>CAZMNG010000655.1:0-3324 GCA_964567505.1 uncultured Chthoniobacterales bacterium | reverse complement strand
AATACAGGCACGCCAACCCCCCAATCGGCTGAAGCGATGCGGAAGGCGATCTCGATCGCGCAGAAGCTCGGCAAACCGGTCGCACTCGACCCGGTTGCAGTCGGAGCGACTCGGATGCGTCGGTCACTGGTCCAAGAGATTCTTGGCTGCGGATTGCCGTCGGTTATCCGCGGAAATCTGGCGGAGATTGCTGTTTTTGCCGGGCTGGAATGGGCTGGCAAAGGGGTCGACTCGGGGGTTGTCCCGGATGAACCGGGCGATCTCGTGCGGACGGCGGCGCGCCAGACCGGTTGCGTTGCCGTCGGCACTGGGAAAGTTGACTACGCTTCGGACGGCAGACTCCTTTTTTCGCTGGCCAACGGGCATCCACTCATGACGCGTGTCACCGGAATGGGATGCGTCGCGACGTCGATAATCGCCGCTTTTTTGGCGGTTCAGCCGGTCCCTTTGGTTGCCGCAATCCACGCGCTGGCATTCGTGAACATCGCCGGGGAATGGGCTGCCGAACACGCGCTTGCCGAGGGACCCGGGACGTTTCGCGTCAAGTTCCTGGACAGTTTCGACCGGCTCATTGCGAAAGACCTCGACACCGCAATCAGAGCCAGGATGGAAACATTCTGCTAGGCTAATGCGCTGCGCCGCTCAGGAGCTTCATTACTTTCCGCACGTTTTCAGGAGTCACAAAGCTAGGTCCAGTCAGGATCAGATTATTTTGGATGATTGCCCCGTATCTGACGTAGTTCCCGAGGAGCACCACCGGCAGATATCCCTGAAGCCATTGTTGCTGGTCGATGGCAAACTCCAACCGCTTTGTCGCCAGCGCTTCGAGGATCGCAGGCGAGGTGTCGAAGCTGCAGATTTTAATCTGGCCGACCTTGCCGAGACGATCAACCACCTGCAGAGCCGGCTCAGTCGCTGTCGGGCCAAGCCCGACAATTCCATCCACGTCGGAGTGATTTTCCAAATAGTCGGTGACGGCATTTTCCGATTCTTTGGGGTTGATGGTGACCGGCAGTACATCGACATGATGGAACGGGCCTTCAAACCCTTGTTTGAATCCTTTGATTCGCAAATCCAGTCCAACGTTCCCAACCTCCTGATTCAGGACGAGCGCGTTCCGAACACCCGCCGCTTTCATACGCATTCCCGCAATCCTGCCTGCCTCTTCATCTTCCTGGCCAATGTGCATCAGGCACCCGAGCTGCCTCGAGGCCGCCAATCCTGAATTGATCGAAATGACCGGGATCCCGTCCGTGACCGCGGCCTTGATCGATGGACCGACAATCGCAAGATCCGGGATCGACACAATTAATGCATCCGGCCTGGATGCCGCAGCTTCGTCGATCAAACGGGACATTGCCGCGAGATCGAAGTGTTCGGGGGCTTGATATTCGAGGCCGGTGTCCGTCTCCCGGGCCGCTGCCTCCGCCCCATTTCGAACGACGTCCCAAAACGGATCACCTGCCTGGCCGTGCGTTATCATAACGATCCTCGGCTTGTTTTGGGCGCAGACCGCGAATGGCAGAAACAACAGTGCGAGGCATGTAAAGAAGCGGGAAAATTTCCGTGCGATCATAGAGTCAGTCTGTCCTTAGCGAACGGTGCGCGGCCGGTCAGGAGGCTGTTTTAGAACAAATAAAATGAAACAGACGGTTTGACACTCTTCTTTCGCAAAAAGCACCACTGGGGCGACGCCCGGCACCGGGGTCGATTCATGTGGACGACAAATCGGACGCGAACGCAGACTCGATTTCTCAAATCCGGTTTGCTAATAGATGTCCTTTATCCGGATCCGCCAAGCCCCCCGGCCCGGAACATCATCATGGACCAGCCCGGAGAACAGTCGCGAGATCCCCACCCGCTGACCCGCCGGCTCCTGAGGTTAAAACTCTGGCTGGTGGACCGTTTTCGAATTGGTGAACGCCAATCCATGCTTGTATGGGCGGCCCTGATAGGCTTCCTGGGCGCGCTCGCGGCGGAACTATTCCGAAGGGCAACTGATTTTCTCCACTTCCTGGCGACCGGCAGCAGTTCGGAAATCATTTCTTCGTTTGCGCACCTGCCGCTCTGGCAAAGAGTCGCGATCCCAACCGTTGGCGGCCTGCTGGCCGGACTCGTTCTCTGGATCGGGAACAGGCTTACAAGTCGCCTGCCGCAAAAAACGACGACCGATTATATGGAAGCGATTGTCGTCGGGACCGGGTCAATTTCCGTTCCCGCCAGCATTGTTAAATCGCTTTCGGCGCTGTTTTCGATCAGTACCGGGGCATCGATCGGGCGCGAAGGTCCTTTGGTGCAACTCTCATCGCTGGTCGCCTCCTTGATCGCGCAGCTCCGCGATCTACCAGTTCCGCGGCGCCGGCAGCTGGTGGCGTGCGGAGCCGCTGCAGGAATTGCGAGTGCGTACAACGCGCCAATCGCCGGTTCGTTTTTCGTTGCGGAGATCATCCTGGGGACAGTTGTTGTCGAAGCGCTCGGTCCACTGATCCTTGCAGCGGTCGTCGCGACTTTCACTGCCCAGGTGCTGCATGGCGGCGGACCGATTTACAAGTCGCCCGGATTCATTCTGCAATCGCCCTTCGAGCTTGTGCCGCTCTCGTGTGTAGGGGTCGTTTCCGGGTTTCTCGCCCCTGCGTACCTCCGGTTTTTGCGGCTGGTTCAACGTTTGTTTTCAAACGTGGCGATTCCAGGCCCGGTAAAATTGGCGATCGGCGGGGCAATTGTAGGTGGCCTTGCCGTCATCAGTCCCGACGTCTGCGGTAATGGGCAGGGATTGTTGTCGATCCTGTTTCACGGCAATTGGTATTCGGACGAAATCCTCGCAATTTTTATCCTCAAGCTCGTAGCAACCGCTGCGACGTTCGGCTCCGGCGCAGTTGGAGGCGTCTTCACACCGACACTCTTCGTCGGAGCGGCGCTTGGAATGCTTTACGGTCGAGGGATTCTTTACGCCTTTCCCGCATTTCATTCCGAGCCGGCGATGTATGCCATCGTCGGCATGGGTTCGTTCATCGCTGCAAGCACCGGTGCTCCGTTGATGTCGATCCTGATGGCTTTTGAAGTGACGCTCGACTATACGATTGCACCTCTTCTCATGGTGAACTGCGTCGTTGCGTATTATTGCAGCAGCATCTTCGAAAAGCAGTTTATCTACGGTGAATCGCTTGAGCGCAAGGGAGCTGCGTTCTTCAATCAACAACTGGCCGAAGCCAAAATCGCCGATCTCATTCGCGATGACCCTGTCACGCTTCCGCAAACCGCGACGTTCGCCGAACTTGAAAAGAGTTTTCTCCAGCACCGCTACCAGCACGTCTATATCGTCGG
>CAZMNG010000654.1:0-3326 GCA_964567505.1 uncultured Chthoniobacterales bacterium | reverse complement strand
GCATCAGCGGAGCCAAAGGCAAAAAGATTATCGAGGCGCGGCAATGGAAGAGCCAGCCTTACCGGCAGGCGCGGGCCGAGCGCAGCGCGATCGAGTCACTGGTCTTCACTTTGAAAGAAGGCTTTGAATTCGGAGAGATGGTGCGGCGCACCCATGAGAACGTGCTGGCCGAGATGCTGGAGAAAGTGCTAGCCTACAATATCTCTCAGATCAGCCTGCGAGCAATTCATTCGTGAGTGCGATTGACTTCAGTTGGCCTGGCATCCGCCGAGAGAGTAGGGTGGATTTAGCGCATTTAATTTAGTGTGTAGCCCTACGTTGTCGCTTTGCGCGCCCGGTCGCCAGCCCCTGCCCGCAGTAAATAATCCGCGTCTGCGCATTCAAAGTTTTACTGTAACTGCCTTTAGCTCAGTGAATGATTCCACCCCTTCTTGCCCTAATTCGCGGCCCCAGCCGGATTCCTTAAAACCTCCAAACGGAAGGTTGGGATCGAAAACATTAAAACAGTTAACCCAAACGGCGCCGGCGTTCAGTACGTGCGCCAAACGCAACGCTTTCGAAACATCGCGCGTCCAGATGCTTGCGGCCAAACCGTAACGGGTTTGATTGGCGACGGGTGGAATTTCTTCGGCACTCTCAAATGGCATCGCACAGAGAACCGGCCCAAAGATTTCTTCGCGCTGAACGCTCATTGCAGGGGTAGTGTTCAGCAGAATGGTTGGTTCGTAAAAGTAACCACGTTCGCCAACGTGCTTTCCGCCTACGAGGATCTTTGCACCTGCATCTTGCCCCTCGCTTACATAATGCTGCACTCGATTCAGCTGCACCTCAGACATCAGCGGCCCAATCTCACTTTCCTGATAGAGAAGGGATAATTCCAGGGAATGATCGCTCCCACCACCCCGATTGGATGACGCAACGTAAGGCAATGATACGGGTCTGTTTGTAGCGACAGGTCGAAACTTCTTCCGCTCAGTTTGGTGGCCCAACCGGCGTAGTAACGATAGATCTCGGCTGAAAATGCAATCGAGCCGCTCGCCATGGCGACTGGTTTTCCTGTATCGTAGGCATCCAGATGCCCCAATTCCTCCACGTTTTCCGCGATGAGATCCGCGAGCTTTAACAGATATGCGGCCCGTCGGGCGGGTGCCAGAGTGCGCCATCGCTCTTCGAAAGCCTCGCGAGCAGCGATCGCGGCTCGCTCGACATCTTCCTTCCCGGCCGATGGAATTGCAGCGATACAGGCTCCCAGCGCCGGATCTTCAGTCTCGAACGTTCCTCCATAGGCGGCATCGACAAATTGTCCGTTTATATATAGCTTCTTCGGACGTGCCAGGAATGCCTGCGCTTTGGGAGACAATTGCTTCTCAGGGTTTATTTGGGCGTGCTGCTTAATGGCCATGTGTTATACATTTTTAAAGGATTTTCCGGCAGCACGTAGATCTTTATATTTTGCAGAAATGGGATTTGAAGTGGGTAAGCACTTTGAATCCATGCCTACAAAACACATGCTGCGTGATGCCTTCCAAACGCCAGTCCGCATAGGTGTGGCTATCCTTACCGATTTACCTGCAATTTGTAGGGCATTTTTAGGGCTTGGGAATAATGTACCAGAAATTAGATATGACGAATTCAAAGAATTGGAACGGTATATAACTGCTTTGGGAGCAGGATCGGGCCGTTGACAAAAACCAAAATGTGTTTTAATTCTTTTGTCAGAATTTCTGCCAAAGCGATTCCAGACAACGCAAGTTTGCTTTCCGCTGTCCTGATACTCGCGAGCGAAAAAGATCGCTAGAATCGGCTTTTACGACGTTCTAGGAACAATTTCGAAGTACTTCGCAGCATCGTCTTTCGACACTGCCGCGTAATAATGTTTCAAGCTGATCTCGGTTGAAGTATGGCCGAGCATCAGGGAGAGCTTGTCCAAATTATTATGGAGACATAACCAGTGACAAGCGAACGTGTGGCGCATCACGGTTTTAACATAAGGCTGATCGCCAACGACAGCATGATAGCATTGCTTTCTAGCGTAGATGATTTGTGATTCAGTTAGTTGGACGAGTTTACGATTAGGTAATTTGGCAAAAAATTTTGTCATTTGCAACCAAGCAATAGCGTTGTCCGGTAGTTCTGGAAATCTCTTCTTCCGAGTCTTGCTGACCTCTGGTCTGATAACTAATAACTTTTCATCAAACAGGAAATCTTTATTTTCTAACAAAGTTAGTTCATTAGGTCGTGCGCCAGTATATAAGCCTAACACCAGATAAGGGAGAAGCTTTGGTGAATGCTTGTATGATACGATCTATGGCCGTTTAAGCCGTAGACGGTACTCTTGCACCGGAGGACGCCCGTGGGTTCGGTGTAAGTCTGGCGTCAGCCAGGTAGCGACAGGAGTGGTTTTAGGCGAACCTGGGTTCGCCTAGGAGAATGAGGAAGGAGAGACAGCCTTGGGCTCGACGGGGAGAAAGTCTTTTCTCCCGCGAAAATGATCCGTAGACGGAGTTCTTTCTCCAAAGAAGAGGACGTTTCCACAGCAACAAACGGAACAACCTTGCGCTGAAGCTGGGTGTCTGCTGGACTTTCTTTGCGTCTGAACATCTCTGGTGGCGATCATTCTTGAAAAGAAATGTGTTCGTATGAAATGGGGTATCCATTTAGCAACGTCAGCTCAAACATGGTGACACATGCTCGCGTTTATTGAGAGAAACCCTTGAGATTCTAGCCTACTTTATCTTTTAACCCAAAGTATAACAACGACTTGCTGAGGAGGGGACTCGAACCCCTGAGAGAGTAGTGAATGTAGCGGCCCGGCCGAATGGCATCGGTGTCGGCGTTCTGTTATACCAAGGCTCAAGCCGTGGATATCCTCAAAATCGCCACTTTCAATATCAATGGCATCCGCTCCCGGTTGCCGGCCCTGCACAGCGGTCATCCAGTAGTGCTTGCGGGGGACTACAACGTCGTGCCGAGCGATGAAGATATTTACAACCCGCGTTCTTGGTTGAAGGATGCGCTGCTACAACCTGAAAGCCGCGAGCGCTATCAGCGCCTGCTTGCTCAGGGATGGACCGATTCCGTGCGCGCTCGCTATCCAGACGAACGCATCTACACCTTCTGGGATTATTTCCGTCAGCACTGGCAGAAGAATTCGGGATTGCGCATCGATCATCTGTTGCTCAACGCCGAACTGGCGCCACGGCTCCGCAGTGCCGGCGTCGATCGCTGGGTCCGCGACCGGCCCCATGCAAGCGACCATGCGCCGACCTGGATCGAGCTAGATATGGGCGCGAAGAACAAAGGAGCGAAACGGCCGCGAGGCACGG
>CAZMNG010000653.1:0-3328 GCA_964567505.1 uncultured Chthoniobacterales bacterium | reverse complement strand
CGGCCAGACGATTATTCGTCTGAAGGTGTAGCGATATTTCGCTTTGCTGAGAGAGAACCTTACTGGAATCGTCTCACTTATTGTATTAGTGCCGTGTACCCCAGGATGGGGTTGGCGTCGAGTTGGCGGACCCGGGCTAAACTAGGACCCGGACGTGAACCAAGACCAGCAACGAAGTCAAAGTAGGCGACGACGCCGTTATGATGAAAAGTTTAAGCGCTAAGCCGCGGAGTTATTGGAACGAAGTGAACGCTCCGCGGTGGAACTGAGCCGGGAGTCGGGGTTCCGAACTGTTTTTTAGGGCAAGTGGAAACGCTAGTATGGTCAGCGGGGGGTGCTAGGGCTTAAGCGGCCCGGAAGCCACCCAAAGCCGAATGCAGAGCTCTGGGTCACATCGCGATCTTTAGGATCGTTCACGCGATCATGGCATCCCGCCGCGTTAGGCCCATCTTCTTGATCCGGGAGATCATGGTCGTTGGCTTTATTCCCAAGAGTTCAGCCGCACCGTCGGCGCCCTTAATTTTCCAACCGGTTTTCTGCAGGATGATCCATAGATTCTCGCGTTCTCGACGCTGGATCTCGGGTTCCGTTAGAAACTCCGTTTGGGCGGTTTCATTCATCTCGAGTACGGTAGGCGTGGATGGCGGGGCGCTCATCGAGATCGGAAGGTCAAACTCCAGAAGGTTACCTCGCGCGACAATGGTCGCCCTTTCGATGACATTTCGGAGCTCGCGAATGTTCCCCGGCCAATCATAACTTTGCAGTTTAGCTACCCCCGCTTCGGTTAGACGTGGCCTCGGGCATTTCAGCTCCTTCGCCAGTATTTCCACGAAGTACTTGGCCAGCAGCGGAATATCTTCCCGCCGCTCGCGAAGAGGAGCGACCTGTACCGGGAAGACATTCAGCCGGTAATAAAGATCTTCCCGGAATCGCCCCGACTGCACCTCCTTTTTAAGGTCGCGGTTCGTCGCGGCGATGATCCGCACATCCGCGCGCTTGGTTCTTTCATCACCCACCCGCTCGTATTGCTTTTCCTGCAAGGCGCGAAGAAGCTTGCTCTGCAGGTCGATCGGAATCTCTCCGATTTCATCGAGGAAAAGCGTACCGCCATGAGCTGCTTCAAAACGCCCTACGCGATCTTTGATGGCGCCAGTGAACGCACCGCGAACGTGGCCGAAAAATTCACTTTCATACAACTCCTTCGGAATCGTTGCACAGTTCACCCGGACGAGCGGCTGATCTTTGCGCCGGCTCAGTTTGTGGATCTCCTGGGCGATGAGTTCCTTTCCGGTGCCCGTCTCTCCCAGGATCAGCACAGTCGAATCGGTCGGCGCAACCATTTCGATCCTATTCCGCATCCTCCGGTACGCGCTGCTGGCGCCCACGATCACATCCGAGTGCGGCGAAGCACCGGTGACCGGAGAAGCCCTAAATTCACGTGCAAGCAGTCCCTCCTGGATGGCGTCGAGCAAATCTTCGGGATCGAAAGGCTTGGTCAGAAACTCCAGCGCACCCGCCTTGATGGCGCGAACCGACATGGGAATATCCCCGTGGCCCGTGAGGAAAATGATGGGGATATGCGCCTCCTTCCGGAAAAGTTCTCGCTGCAGTTCCAAGCCGCTCAACCCCGGCAGTTCCACGTCGAGCACCAGGCACCCCGGCGGCTCGACGGTGGTGCGCGCCAAAAACTCTCTGGCCGAGGAGTAGGTCTCCACCCGCAGGCCCTCCGCCCGCAACAACCCTTCGACCGACTCGCGGATGGACGCATCGTCATCCACTACACAAACAGAAGCAGCGATTTTGTTCATGGCGTATTTCGAGGCAACTGACGTTGGGGGCGTTCCGTCGAGCCTGATAGGGCCTGACCGATCGCCTTCAATAAGGGGCCTTCACTAAAAGGCTTGAGCAGGCAATCCACAGCTCCGTCGGCCATGACGCGCGCGATCACATCCTCATCGCCATGCGCCGTGACGAAGATGATCGGGATGTCCTGCCGGCGGCTGATCAGCTCCCGCTGCAGTTCAGGTCCGCTCATCCCCGGCATGCGCACATCGAGGATCAGGCAGTCGGTTTTTGCCAGCGCTTTCGAACTTAGAAAACTTTCGGCCGATGAAAAAACCGCAACGCCATGGCCCAGCGACTTCAGCAACCCCTCGAGCGATTCGCGGAGCGATTCATCATCGTCGACTACGGAGATTATGGAAACATCGTTCATTGGAAATTGGCAGGCTCAGGGTGACCCTGTTTTCACGCGGAGTCTATTATACCTTGGTATCACCCGGGGTGAGTTCTCTCCCCGAGCTATCGTCACCGCTCTATTTCTCTGCCTCGAGCCGCTGGGCCATTCGAACCAAATCGGCGAACGACTCCGCATGCATCTTGCGCATCACTCGGCCACGCTGGGTTTTCACTGTAATCTCTCGCGTGCCCAGTTCCGCGGCCACTTGCTTGTTCATCATCCCCCGTACGACCAATGCCATCACTTCGCGCTCACGTGGGGTTAGCGTCTCGAAGCGGTCATGCAGATCGACCCATTCCGTCCGCAGGACAAGGGCTTGCCGATCTCGCATGAGCGCTTGCCTAATCGAATCTAGCAGTTCCTCCTCGCGGAACGGCTTTGTCAAAAACTCCACTGCTCCCGCTTTCATTGCCCGAACCGTGGTAGGAATGTCGCCTTGGCCGGTAATAAAAATGATAGGGAAATGGCGATGGGTGGCGGCTAGTTCGCGTTGGAGATCGATTCCGCTTAAGCCGGGCAAACCCACATCAAGCACCAAACACGAGGGCTCAGCCGGCGGTCTCTGTCGAAGAAACTCGGCTGCCGAGGCAAATGTTTTAACCCTCAGGCCGACCGAGCGAATCAGACTGCTCAGCGCCTCGCACACCGCTGGGTCGTCATCCACCACAAAAACAATGGGGCGCCCATCTGGTTCACCCACTTTCTTGTCCGGCTTCACCTAATTGATGCTTCTGATATTCACTTTAGGGTGCTTTACACCAGAGCAAAACTTCTCCGCTATTATATCAAGGTATAATTCTGGTCAGGCCGTTGGCGATCTAGGGTCAGAGTCTCCTGACTGTCAAAGCAAACTGAAGTTGCCTTTAATATATACAAAAAGCTCCCAAGCCAAATTTGTGTAGAAATTTGCCCAACGGCCTTCAGAAGTCCCACCGTTTTCCTCGTAGATGCCTTCATTTTGCCGGAGTCGTTGAGACCAAGGTTTAAGCGCCGCCGAAATGAAACGTTGTCTTTCTCGGCCAAGTTGAGGAGTTCCCAAGAAGAAAGCCGCTTGCTCGGCTTGGTGACGGCCTCCCGCAAAGCTACCTT
>CAZMNG010000652.1:0-3335 GCA_964567505.1 uncultured Chthoniobacterales bacterium | reverse complement strand
TGCGAACCCGGCGTCTCGAGGCGGTTCGCGCCCAGGACCGCGGCAAGGAGAACGACCAGCAAAGCGGACGGGCCGCCGATGATTCCGCCGACGACCGCGGATTTGGAGATGTCGATTGTCAGCACAATGAGCGGTCCGGCAATTGCGCCGAGCAAAAACAAAATCTGCACAATGTGCTCTCAGGAGTTTGATCTCGCTGACCGTTGCTGGTTATTCGTTGCCGGTTAAGCAGTCGCAGGCCGATAGCAGCCAGAATGGCGAGCGCGGCGGCCCAAAGAAACGCCGGGCCCCAATGATCGCGGATAACCGAACTCGGATAGAAAAGCAAATGCCCTGCTAGATCATGTATTCCAAGTTCGAGGGCACGGACCTCCTTCTCGGCGCTAATCCCGTGGCCAACAACGTAATACTCGTGTATCGCGGGCCAGTTCCGGATCAGGAACGGCGCAACGATGGCGGTGAATATGCCAAAGTAAATCCCGAAATTCGAGAGACGTCGACGCATCCGGATCACCAGGCCGGCATCCGCCCGTTTTACAGCTGTAATTATAACAAGTACTGCGAGTGTTCCGAGGGAGACACCCGAGAGGTAGCTAATTGTCAGGAACCGATTCAAGACGAGGATCGAACCGATCACTCCGCAGCCGATGGACCATCGCCGGTCGAGAAACACGTCCGATCGTACAACCGCGCAAACCCAGATGCCGTAGAAGCAATAGGCGCAGAAATCGATTCGGAAATCAAAGAGACCACCCGCCCAGAACCAGGCTGTCGTCTGACACAAAACGAGCCCGACGATCATGTAACCATATTCTGTTCTGCGGCAGACCGCGTGCGCGGTGGGAAACGCAAATAACTGCAATAGAACGAAAGTGAAGAACAAAACGCTCAATTGCGGCAGCCTGACTCCACCAACAAAAGTCCCGAGATAACTCCTTCAATGGGCAGTCCCACCCCGGTGGGTTGACCGGTTCTCAATAAATCGCTCCAAAGTTTGCCGGGGCCATGCCACAGTACCTGTTCTTGTAGCCCGTAAGCTTCCGTCAGGTACTGCGTCTGATCGAAACTCAGAGGCGGGTACCATGCAATCTCGCGAGTGTTAAAAACCAGAAACAACAGCAATTCGACCGCTACAAGGAGCGCCAATACTTTTCGATGGATATAGCTGTCACTGAGGACGTCTCGAACATTCAAAAAGCCGCGAGAAAACATTCAGGGGATAGGTTCTAGCCAGAGATCAATGACTCCGCAAGCAAGTTAACCGATTGGGCTGTTGTCATCCAATGGTTGTGCTTTATCATTCCTCCTGTCATGCCGGCAGCAGATCGCTATCACCAGTATCAAGTCCTTCGGAATGAGGATGGTGGACTCTGGGAGTTGGGTCGCGGGGCGATGGGAATCACTTTCAAAGCCTTTGATACCAATCTGCGATTTCCCGTTGCCCTTAAGATTATCAATTCCGCGTTTCTCGAGAACGAAACCGCGCGGCAGCGATTCCTGCGCGAAGCGCGCGCGGCGGCTGCGCTGCGCCATCCGAACGTCGCCTCAGTATTCAATCTCGGCGTCGAAGAGGACACGTATTACTATGTAATGGAATATATCGACGGGGAGACCGTCGAAGCGCGAGTCAAGCGCCAAGGACCTCTGGGCACTGCCGAGGCGCTCAGTATCGGGCTTCAGGTGGCTCAAGCACTGGCGGTCGCGGCGAAACAACAGTTGGTGCATCGAGACCTGAAACCTTCCAATTTGATGATGGTAGCTCATGAGGGCGAGACTCAGATCAAAGTCATCGACTTCGGACTGGCGAAAGTTGCGAGGGATCCGGGCGAAGACTCAAGCGCTCTCACGATAGGCGGGTTTGTTGGTACGCCTCACTTCGCCAGTCCGGAACAGATCGAGGAAGGCGAAGTTGATATCCGGTCCGACATCTACTCGCTTGGAGTGACGTTGTATTTTGTTCTAACCGGTCAGTCACCCTTTTCCGGGTCGATTGGCCAGGTGATGAGCCAACAGTTGTATAAGCCGGTCCCGCTAGCTCCGCTGGGACACTTGCCTAAATGCGTCGTGTCCTTGCTCCAACGCATGATGGAAAAGGATCGCAATCTCCGACCTCAAACTCCGCAGGATCTACAAAGGTCGATCCTCGCCTGCCTCGAGGAAATTGGCCGTTCGAGCGTGCAAAGCCCGGATCCTGCGAGCTCGTTTCAAACGGTTGAACTTCCGTTTCCTTCCGACCAGCCGCCTGGAGTCGGGTCAGTTCTCGCTGAATGCTACAAGCTTATCGCAGAGCTTCCCGAAACTCCCCAGGGCCGAAATTTTCTGGCGGAGGATCTTCAGAACAAACGGCAAGTAACCATCCTGGTGTTCAGCACGGCATTCCTGTCTGAAAGAATGCGCAAAAGTACTCTGGAAGAGTCAGTCCGTTTGGCGCGCAGTTACCCGCACCCGCTGCTACGGCAAATCTTTGCGCTGGAAACTGCTGCCGACTGCACTTTTCTGGTGCAGGAGTACGTGACCGGTGCCTCCCTGCTCGAAATCCTGCGTGCGCGCCGCCAGCTAACCGGGCAAGAAGTCGTGCGACTGATTCGCGTCCTGGCGCCTCTCGCCGATTACGCGACCAACCATCGCCTCCAACACGTCGACATGACATTGCTGGGGATCCGGTTGACAAATTCGGATTGGACACGGACCGGGCAGGAGCCGGACCTTCTGCTGCAGTCACTGACCGCTTCTGAGCCGTTGGAAGCGAAGGTTGACGCGATCAACTTTTCATTCTCCGACGCCCCCAATGATATCGAGGCAAGTCCCGCCACTCGAATACAGGGCGCTCGTGTAGAACGATCCTCCGGGAGTTGCCTGAGGTCGCTTGGATTACTCGGATATGAATTGCTCGGAGGTCCGCGTGCAAGACTGGAGACGACCGGGCAGTATACGCCCGTCTCAACGTTGACGAGCGATGGAAACTTTGTGCTGCGACAAGCAATCACCGAAGGCTATTCGTCCGCGGATGAGTTCGCTGGAATGCTGGCCGCGGTCGTTAGCCCGGCGGCAGCGCTTCCGAGCCTTCCAGATCAGACGCGACAGGGAACGCGACTGCCGGATTTTCGACCCTCGGTTGCGCAAGGTCCATCCGACCTAACGGATGCGCGCCGGCGTCCGGTCGTTCGGCGGCGCTCGATTTTGCTGCTTTCGTTGGCATGCTGCATGATCGTCTTGCTCGGAATCGGGTTATACACAGCGAATTTTATAATTGGGCGTCCAAAGCAGATCGCAGAAGTCCACAACGGCGTAGCTCCGAACTTAAAACAGGACCACCAGCCCATTCAGGAGCTACC
>CAZMNG010000651.1:0-3341 GCA_964567505.1 uncultured Chthoniobacterales bacterium | reverse complement strand
TCACCCTGACTTTACAGATTTTCTCTCTAGTCGGGGGCCGGTACTCCGTCGAATGGGATCATGTCATGGCGTCAACACTTCTGGCCAGCGCGCCAGTCGCTGTGGTTTTTGCGTCGTTGCAACGCTATCTGGTTCGCGGTTTGGCTCTGGGCGCAATTAAATAGTACCGGCAACCGGCGAAATCGGCAATAATTCCGTATGGCACGAATCGTATTAGTCACCGGAGCAGCGGGCGGGATTGGCCGCACCCTGGTCTACCGTTTTGTTTCGTCAGGGGACACTGTTCTGGCGCAGGACCGAGTTGAGTCCGGGCTGGATCAAGTTGTGACCGAATGCGGCGGACTGCCTGGCAAAGTGAATAAAATTGTCGCGGATCTCACTGATGCGACAGCGGTATTCGAGAAAATAGGCGCTGCGATCCGAACCCATGGAACCATTGACATCCTTATTGCTAATGCCGGTGTTGCATCATTATCTACGATACGGAAGACGACCATTGAATCGTGGCATCACGATGTAGACATTAACCTCAACGGAACAATGCATTCCGCTCAAGCTGTCCTACAAGGGATGATCTCTAAGAGGAAGGGCAATATCGTGGTGATCGGTTCAGTAAATGCTCTCTTGGCATTAGGCCATCCGGCTTACAGCGCAGCCAAGGCAGGTCTCATCAGCTATGTCAAATCGTTGGCGACTGAGCTTGGACCCGTTGGGATCCGGGCGAACATTATTTTGCCAGGAACGGTTAGAACGCCGATCTGGCAAAAGCGTTTTAATGAAAACCCGGCGCTGTTTGATCAGCTGATCAAATGGTATCCGCTTGGGCGAATTGTTGAACCAAACGATATTGCTGACGCCGCGCTCTTTTTAGCTTCTGACGCCGCAGCAGCGATCACCGGAGTAGTTCTACCGGTCGATTGCGGGCTCTTAGCAGGGAACCGTCTGATGGCTTCCGAGCTCACGTTTGAGTCGTTCTGAAAACAACAGATGGTGACCTCCTATTCTGCACAAAATCGTCAATGAAAAACGCGGCTTCTGATTCGTTCATGACGTCCGCTCTCCAGGAATGGGCAACGTGAACTGAAAGACAGCGCCCCGAGGCGGATTGGCCATTGCCCACAGCCGTCCTCCATGGGCCTCGGTAATCGAACGACTGATGGCTAGTCCCATGCCCATCCCTTGAGATTTAGTCGTATAGTAGGTCTCGAAAACACGCGGCAATTGGGTTGAGTCCAGCCCCGGCCCAGAATCTCGGATTCCGACTAGTACAGAGTCTGATTGCGATTCGGTTAGAGTGTTACCCTCGACCGCGTTGGTCCCGGCTTCGCCCGGAATGTCTGAAACTCTTTGTGAACTGACACACAGTTCCCTCGAACCCTCGCTGACTCCGCTCATTGCCTCGATCGCGTTGGCCACCAGATTGAGAAGCACTTGTTGGAGTTGGATTTTGTCCCCGATCACCATCGGTAGATCCTCAGCGCATTCAGTCTTGAGTGACACCCGATTCCTTTGCAATTCCGCCTGGGCAATCGCGAGAACTTCTTGGATGATCTCGTTGATATCCACCGGCTCTTTCGCGGCGGGAGTTTTTTTGAAGAGAGCGCGTATCCGTGCAATCACACCGCCGGCCCGACTTCCATCGCGAACGATGCGGCGAACCGCTTCGCGAGCTTCAGCGAGATTCGGGGAATCTCCAGCCAGCCATCGCAGGCTGGCGCTGGCATTAGTTGACATGGCCGCTAGCGGCTGGCTAACTTCGTGGGCGATCGATGCGGTCAGCTCGCCCAACGTTGTCACGCGCGCCACGTGTGCCAGCTCCGTCTGCATTTTCTGCAACGCTTCTTCGGCGCGTTTTTGTTTGCTCAAATCGAGCACGAAAGCGACGCCCTCGTCATTACTTCCTTCGAAGGTCGCGCCGCCAATCAGGACGGGCACGCGGCTGCCGTCCTTTCGAAAATACTCCTTTTCTAACGGCTGAAAGATTCTAGTGGTCGCGATCTCCGCCACGGCCTGTTCATCGCGGTCACGCCATTCAGGTGGCGTCAGTTCGGTCCAACGCATGCGACCCGAAAGAAGATCTGCGCGACTGTATCCTACCATCCGGAGAAATGCTTCGTTCGCCTCGATAATCTCACCTTCGAGATTCCAGGTGAAGATCCCTATAATGTTGGCGTCGAACAGGCGACGGATCTTGGCCTCGCGCACCTCGAGCTCACGGTAAAGACGGGTATTCTCTAAGGAAATCGCGGCTTGCGACGCCAATAGTCTTAATACCGTGAGCCGCGCAGGAGTAAAGACATGAGGGGTCAGACTATTTTCCAGGTAAAGCAGACCGATCAGTTTGGCCTGATTGATCAATGGGATGCAGAGAATTGACCGAGCGCGGTGCCGACGAATATACGGATCGGAAGAAAATGCATTCTGGGCTGATGCGTCGCCCAGAATCACACTCTCTTGGGTCCGCATGACGTAATGGACGATGGATTCTGGTACCGCAGCATCGGACACGACTGCTGCTCGCAAACGTACGATGATTGCGTCCCCGCTGGTCGTGGCCTCAGCCTCGATCCGCTGCTCGACATCTTGGGCGAGAATCAACACGCCGCGCTCAGCCCCTGCGTGCTCAATCGCGGTGCGCATCAACATGTCAATCAGCTTTTCGAGGACGATCTCGCCCGACACGGCCTGCGACACTTTGAGTACCGTCGCGAGGTCCAGATGTTCCACCGGCGCCCCGATCGTACCGGCGGGGCCAGAGATCGGCTCTTCCACCCGAAGCTGTGGGTATAGGTCATCGAGTTGCCGCACCTTGCCCTCGGCTCCCCAACGAAGAAATCCGTATCGGGCGTCCCGCAAGTAAGCATTCGCGATCTTCTCGAAGCCTCGAGCCGCATAAAACCGCGCGGCGAGTTCGTTGGCAAGCGCTTCATTGTGTACAAAACCATTCGCCCGCGCTGAGCGGATCGCCTGCTCGTAAAGATGCTCAGCATCGAGCTCTCGGCCCTCAATGCAGGCAAATTCGGCCGCCGCAAGAGCGTACTTGTCCCGAAAAGTCGACGGACAATTCTCCTCCCACTCTTTAAGCTGCGCCAGGTGCTGGATCATTAGATCCAGCAATTCGCTCTGTTTGTCGGGCGGTGCCTCTTTCCAGAACTCGGCAGCTGACAGTGCGGTGTAGTAGCAGTAGTCGAGCAGTTGGATGTGACCCTCCGATGCCCAGAGAAGTGCTCTTGCCTTTTGGCCTGCTGCGATGGCAGCCGCATAATCGCCAGACATAAAGTGCGACCACAGCCTTAGAATCCAATACCAGCAAAGCTTGGTTGGCATCGGACTCTCCAGCA
>CAZMNG010000650.1:0-3369 GCA_964567505.1 uncultured Chthoniobacterales bacterium | reverse complement strand
CATTTATCCAAAGCTTGCTCCCCAGCCGATTCAGGAGGAATCCCTGCTTACCGGATCCCTCGAACCGACCAACGAGCCCTATGCCATCGCGAAGATCGCGGGGATAAAGCTGTCTCAAGCCTACGCTCGAGAATACGGCGCGAATTTTATATCTGTGATGCCCACAAATCTGTATGGGCCTGGCGATAATTTTGATTTGACGACATCGCACGTGCTACCGGCTCTGCTCCGGAAAGTGCATCAGGCAAAGCTGCGGAATGAGAAACAGGTTGTGCTTTGGGGTACCGGAAAAGCGCGGAGAGAGTTTCTCCACGCTGACGACCTAGCTGATGCGCTTCGTTTCCTGATCGAATGCTATGATTCACCGGAGATCATCAACGTCGGTTGCGGCGAGGACGTCACGATCCGCGAACTCGCCGAGATCATCTTAGAGGTAGTCGGCTTCGAGGCAAAACTTGTTTTTGATCCGACGAAGCCAGACGGTACGCCTCGAAAATTGTTAGATATCACGCGGTTGAAGAAGTTAGGGTGGAAACCGCGCATTTCTTTGAGAGACGGGATCCGGCAAACCTACGAATGGTTTCTGGAGAACGATGGGCGGCCTCAGACGTTATCGCTCGACACAATCCAAAAAACCGGCGCTCCAATGGTAGCGGCTTGAGGACACAGACTGTAGGGAATATACTAGTAAGAGACCGTTGGCGGATATGAAAAAAGCGTTGGTTACCGGAATCACCGGTCAGGATGGCTCGTACCTCGCGGAACTACTGTTATCTAAGGGCTACGAAGTCCACGGAATCATCAGACGAGCGAGCACCTTTAATACCGCACGAATTGATCATCTTTATCATGATCCGCACGTGCATGGGGTGCAGCTGTTCCTGCATTACGGGGACCTGGCTGATTCCGTCCGTCTCGTAAAGCTCCTGTATGAGCTTCAGCCTGACGAAATCTATAACCTTGGGGCGCAAAGCCATGTCCGCATCAGCTTTGATATACCCGAGTACACCGCTGACATTACGGGGGTGGGAACGATTCGGATTTTGGAAGCGATTAGAGAGGCGGGCGTGAAGCCCAGATTCTACCAGGCGTCGAGCAGCGAGATGTACGGCAAAGTTCAGGAGACGCCCCAAACTGAGACTACGCCATTCTGGCCGCGTAGCCCCTACGGTGCGGCGAAGGTGTTTTCACATTGGGCCACGATCAACTACCGGGAAAGTTATCGGCTTCACGCCAGTAACGGAATTCTTTTTAATCATGAGAGCCCGCGCCGGGGCGAAACCTTTGTAACTCGCAAAATTACGCGCAGCGTGGCTCGGATCAAGCTCGGGTTGGACGAGTTTCTTTACCTTGGGAACCTTGACGCGAAAAGGGACTGGGGTTACGCGCCCGAATACGTGGAAGGCATTTGGTTAATGCTGCAGCAGGATGAACCGGGTGACTACGTCCTGGCGACCAACGAGACGCATACCGTCAGAGAGTTTGTCGAACGTGCGTTCAGCTGTGTCGATCTCGACTGGAAAGAGTACGTCCGCTATGACAAGCGTTATGAAAGGCCGGCGGAAGTCGATCTGCTGATTGGAAACCCGGCCAAAGCCAAGAACCAGCTGGGTTGGGAACCAAAGACGCGGTTTGAGGAACTGGTAAACATTATGGTGGAGGCCGACCTTGAAGCGACTAGGGAGCAGGTGTACGGCACCAGGCGTTCTCCTGCACGATCAGAGGAGGAGGAGGTTCCGTTTCGATTGGTTCGGGGCGCGGCGTGAGTGCTAGAATTTCTTCGCGTGGGCTTGCTCTCTCCAGGAACTGGCGGCACAACACGCTGAACGCAAACGAGTTGTATAAAATGGTAGATTTACATTAGCGCGCATTGAAGCGAGACGCCAGTTCCTGGCATAAGTCACGAATCCGCAGGTATTTGTGAGCGCTAGCTAGAGCCTGTTGCGAAATGTCCCGGAGGGACGGTCCGATCGTAGCCTGGCACGAAGTGCCTCTCCAGGAACTGGCGGCACAACACGCTGAACGCAAACGAGTTGTACAAAATTGATAAAGGCAGGATCATCGGCTTGGATTCATCAAACCTTTCCAAACCTCCGAAACTTTGCTTGGCAACAGGGCTATGGCGCATTCAGCGTTGGTATCTCGCAGGTTCAGGAAACGGTCCATACATCGAGCAGCAGCTCGAACATCATCGGACACGAACCTTTCAAGAAGAGTATTTAGCCTTCCTTAAGAAACACGGCGCACATTTCGACGAGAAATACCTCTGGGATTAGCTGCGCCCGATCATACCGTACCCTACGGGACGGTTCTTTCGAGGGACGCTTTCCCAGGCACTTCGTGCCAGGCTACGATCGGTGTTGTCCCTACGGGACGCGCTTGCAGACATTTCGCAACAGGCTCTAGCTCGCAACGCTCGCAAAGCATTGGCTGAATCGGCCCATTGACTTCCGTAAAAAGGTCCGAGCAGGTTCGCCCCGCAGTGCTTGCACTCGCGGCCAAGTAGCGCCTGGCCCAGGCGCTTCTCGAGCTCTTCCAGCCTCCAGAGCGCAGAGCGCATCCGAGCAAGATTTTGCACAGGCCAGCCGGTGGGCGTTTCCATCCGGTAACGCTTGTGCTTGCGGGCTTCGCAGCACGCGAGCCAAAGGTCCTGGAGGTATTGGCGAGTGAGGTCGAAGATGAATATCAGTTCGGGAGCGGAATTCATAAATACTACCGGATACCCGCCGACCGACACGGCTGCGAAGCTCGGATCACTGAACGCAGCAATTTCGATGCCAACGCCAAATCCGCCCGAAGGATTTAGCAAGGAAGGTAGAGACTGCGGACGAAAGAACGAAGGAAAGCAGCATCCAAATTGAAGGAGGCATTCGAAGAGCTGAAAGACCGCCCGGAATGGGTACCTGTTTGGTTGTGAAAACAAAAACAGCCAGTTGGTCGCCAAGGAGCAAAACAAGGAAGGCCCGATTCTGTTTTTGAGCTGTGTGGAACTCTGTCTATCGTTTCGGGTCCGAGGCGATCGCCAAGGCAAAACGCTGCGTCTGGCGATGGACTCTGCCAATTGCAGGCATCTCTACCAACACTATCAGCACCCTGAAATCTCATGGATGAACAGCTGCGCAGGGGACAAGGAAGCCATTTTCCTCGACAGCAAACGCTGTGATCTCTAAAGACATTAGTGACGGCCCAAAGAATAAAACATGCATAGATCTCAAAATCCTCGGACAGGGACGAACGCGGGACATGAATTTTTCCCGGTGTTGGTCGCGAACCAAAAGAATAAGTCACTTCGAACTGGATTCTTCGGGATTATTGGGAAGCCGGCGTTTCTCGCTTTCCTTATATTTACCGTTTGCCCGGAAACCGCAC